>CADBTX010000324.1 GCA_902797705.1 uncultured Lachnospiraceae bacterium
AACTGCAGGCTCATCCTCTGCAGGAACCTCTTCGGCATACGCATATACGCTTCCGAAGATCATCATCATAAATAATACGGAAAAAAGAACGACCAGATTTAAGATCATATTCTTTTCATTTTTTGCTGTTAAACTCATTTCTTATATTTCTCCTTATTTTTACGTTTTTCCTTAAACGTTTCCTTTGCTCTTTCTGTAAGTGTTTGAATTATATCATTAAGATTTCTATTTGTTAAGGATTTGTTACAAAGTTTTTTAATTTTTGTAATTATCATGCAATTATTCCCAGGGGCAGCATTGGTAATTTGTATTAATTTACCTACTCTGTTATAATTTTGTATACTAAATAGAATGTTTATACTGAACAAGAATTGTTACGCAATTGTTGCTTATGTAAACTCATTATTTTGCAACCACGGAAACATCCCCAAAATTCGCAGAAAAACTTTTGGAAGATTTAAACAATGATCCTTTCCCGCGGAGTATACCAGGCAAAAAAGAAGAACGGCGATATTTATTTCAGGGTGTCCTTTACCTATAAGGGAAGACATATAAGCCTCGGCAGCACGGATAATCTTAAGACCGCCGCCATGATATATGAAGAAGCTTCCTCCTTAAAGGACAGCGACGACGGAGTACTGGATTTTCCTTCCTATGATTTCATCTCCTTTGAAAAATACCTGGCGATCGTGAATTTCAGGGATAACGGGGTGTACTTCCATAATCCCATCTACCTTCACCAGCGCTATTTTTCCTATTTTCTTGATAAGGATACGGAACTGAAATTCGATACCGACGACCTTTTCTTTTATTCCCAGCATAAGATACAGCGACGGGGAGGACATCTCTTTGTGGAGAATTACGGAGCGCAGATGACGGTAGAATCCCGTTACGGCATCCATCCCTTCGCCGTTGCCGGCAGGGACTACCGCTTCATGAACGGAGATCCTTTGGATTTCAGATATGAAAATATTGAGATAATAAACAGATACATGGGGGTAGAAGTGATAGAAAACACTATCCCAAGAAAGTTCAGATCCTATATACATGTGAACGGATATTATAACCTGGGGGTCTTTTCCTCGGAGACAAAGGCCGCCATCGCCTTCAACAAGGCCCGCTCTCTCCTTCGTGACAAGGGCAGAAATAAAGACACACCGGCAAATTACATAGCCGACATGCCTGAGGATGAATACAGGGAAGCCTATGACAGCATAAGCCTTCCACCTTCTTTTTTGAAAATGCTGGAGAACCTCTGAATCCCTTATCCAAAGGACTGTTATTCCCCCATATCAGACATAAACACCTGTCTTCCCCGGCTTATGACACGTATAAGCTGAAGATCTTCATTTAATATTGCAAGATTTGCGGCTTTCCCCTCTTCTATACTGCCGGTTTTTTCGTATATCCCAATGGATTTTGCAGGATTTACTGCAGAACATCTTACGGCGGTTTCCAGGGATATGCCCATTTTCCTGACCGCATTTACCATGCAGTCCATAAGATCCGAGGCAGAGCCTGCAATTGTACCGTCCCTAAGCCTCGCTTCATTCCCTTTTTTGATCACAGCCTGTCCCCCAAGCTCATATTCCCCATCCGGCATTCCCGCAGCCTCCATGCTGTCGCTTATGAATATGATCCTGTCTTCACCGAAGAGCTTTATGCTGCTCCTTACAACAGCAGGGTGGATGTGGACACCGTCGCAGATAAGTTCCGCCGAAACAAAGGGGTTCTCCGCCGCTGCTATCACCGGTCCCGGAGCCCTGTGATCAACAGGCTCCATGGCATTCCAGGCATGGGTCATATGCCTTACCCCGTTTTCAAAGGCCCATGCAGCCCTGTCATGATCAGCCGCCGAATGGCCAAAGCTTATGAGCACCCTGTGACGAAGCTCTTTGATAAATCTCTCCGCCCCCTTTGCCTCAGGAGCAAGGGTCACGATCCTTATCCTGTGACCAGAGGCTTCCTGCAGCCTCATAAAAAGGCTGACATCGGGCTCCTTAATAAAGGCCGGATCCTGGGCCCCGCATTTTTCCTTCGAGATAAAGGGTCCCTCCAGGCAGACACCGGAAAGAAAGGCCCCGCTTTCATTTTCGTATCTTCCTACCGCCCTCATGATATCCATGAGCCGGTCTTCATCCAATGTCATTGTGGCGGGGCAGATGGTGGTAACGCCTCTCTTTTCCTCATACCCGGCCATCAGCCCTATCACCTCCGGATCCCCTTCACAGAGATCGTGACCCAGGCAGCCGTGGAAATGGATATCCGTAAGCCCCGGAATGACCCACATATTTCCGGCATCAATGACCTGAACGCCGCGATCCGCTTCAGGATCCCCGGACACTTCAGAGTTACCGGCAAATACCCCGTCTTTTATACAAACATCATGTTTCCGGAATACAAAATCCGGATCGAATACCATTCCGCCCTTTATCCTGTAATCCAATCAAGTACTCCCGATACCCTTACTTTACGGCATAATCCGTAAAGGAAATATTAAGATCCACAGGATCCGTTATGCCGTCCACATTCCCGGTCACGCTGTATTGCCACATATTGTAGCGATAGGGAAAAACGGACATCTCATCGGTGTCATAGAGCCAGAGATCGTATGCGGATATTGCCGCAAGATCCATCTTTCTGGCAAACTGCTTCTTCGAGGCCCCTATCATAGGGGTATAGCCGTACAGCCTTATGGTCTCGCAGAACGCCGAGGCGATCTCCGATAATTCCTGTTTTGACAGATTCTCAGTCCTGTAGCTGTCATTGGTGACTGCCTCGGAACTGAATACTATGGGATATTCCACGATCTGGCCGTTTATGGCTCCGACACAGTAATTTGCTTCCTCCACGGCCTCCACCACATTAGTGGCCTGGGACTGGAAATATAGACCGATCTTTATGCCGTTTTCCGAGCATCCCCTCATATTGTCCTGCAGGCTGGTGTCCAGCACCACCTTTCCGCTGCCGTATCCTCTGGAACCCACCCGGATCATCGCGAAATCCACTCCGGAAGCGGCTACTCTCGGCCAGTCGATATTTCTTTGATAGGATGAGATATCGATACCGTGATAGCTGGTCTTTCTGCCGTTAAGGGCGTATTCCTTCCATATCCCTTCAGTCCTGAAGCCCTCTTCATAACGGGAATTTGCCGGAACCCGGCTTATGATCTCTTCAAAATCCGCCTTTCCCTCGGTAAGCTCGTTTACGTCAAAGACATTTTCCGAAACCGTTTCTCTGGCACGGACCTGATCGTCAAGGCTGTTTTCCGATACCTCTTCCTCGTCCTCCTCATCGGGCACAAACTTTTCATCCACCTTGTCGTCTTTTCCGGAAGTATCTGCTGTGGGGACATAGGTGGAGTTTTCTTCATCCTCATCATACATATGCCAGAAGGAAAGCTCATCGCTGGTACGCTTCTCTCCCTCCAGACCGGAAAGTCCCGTTTCCGATTCCTCTGTGGTGATATCCTCCAGCTTTCTAAGAGGCGCCTGATCCTTTGATGGCTTCTTATTTACCGCAAAGGTAATAAGGAGCACCAGCACCACGGCGGATACAGCCGCCAGAAGGCCGAGCACCACTCCGGTCTTGGCCTTTTTCTCCATTAAAAAATCATCATCTTCATCATGCAGCATTGACATCTTATTCACCCTGACAAGTCTTTTACCGTATATTTCCTCCGGTCAAGACATTATCCTCATCGATATAATATACTCCTATAAGCTCATCATCCATTTTCCGGATCAGACTCTCTCCTTTTTCCTTCCCGAGGGAAAAGAGTGCGGTGGAAAGGGCATCCCCGTCAGCAGAGTGCTTTGACAGTATCGTTACGCCGTTCAATCCGCTCTCCGCAGGATATCCGGTCTTTGTATCAAGTATGTGGTGGTATAGCCTTCCGCCGGAGTAGAAATACCGTTCATAGTTGCCGCTTGTCACCACGGAAATATCGGAAACAGAAACTTCATCCGCCATCTCTCCATCTCCGAAGGGCTTTTCTATCCCCACCACAAAGTCCTTACCCCCGGGCTTTGAACCGATAAGAAGAACATTTCCTCCCAGGTTTATAATGGCGCTCTTTATACCTTTCTCCTTAAGATATTCCTTTATCCTGTCGGCGATATAACCTTTTGCGATTCCTCCAAGATCTATGCCGGCCTCCGGATCCTTAAGCCTTACGGTATCCTTATCACTGTCAAGGATCACTTTCTCATAGCCCACAGCTTTTAAGCCCTTCTCAATATCCTCACTTTCCGGCACCTGTTTTTCTTCACTCTTAAAATCCCAGAGCTTTGAGACCGGTCTTATGGTGATATCGAAGGCTCCCTCCGAAAGCTCGCAGTACTTAAGGGCAATGCCCACCAGCTCGGCAGTCTCATGGCTTACATGTACCTCTTCACCCTCCGCCTCATTTATCCTTGAAACATCGGAGCCCTCCTTTTCAGCGGAAAACAGATCCTCATAACGTCTGATCTCCGAAAAGCACTGCTCCAGCAAAAGCTCACCATCCTTTTTCGTAAGCGGATCATATATGGCAATGCTCGCCACGGTATCAAGGACGAAATCCGTCTTTGTCACAGGTTCACTCCCTGCTTCGCATCCTGAAAGACAGAGTATCAATATAAATATCAAGACCCCACGGGATAATAATCTCATGGGGTCATTATAGATCAAACTATTAAGCTATACAAATTCAGTCGTGAACCTTTGAGATAACCTTCTTAGGACACTTATTTGCGCAGATGCCGCAGCTTACGCACTTCTCATAGTCGATGTGGGCAATATTGTCAACCACATGAACAGCGTCCTTCGGGCAGTTCTTCTCGCAGAGACCGCAGCCGATACAGCCTGCAGCGCAGACCTTCATCACAGCAGGACCCTTGTCCTTTGATGAGCAGGCCACCGCGAACTTATTCTTCTTCGGCTTCAGCTCTATCATATGCCTCGGGCAGTTTTCTATACACTTTCCGCAGGCCTTACACTTGTCCTCATCCACAACAGCGATGCCGTCGATCACATGAATGGCGTCAAAGGGACATACCCTTTCACAGGTCCCGCCGCCAAGACATCCGAAGGAGCAGGCCTTGGGGCCGCCTCCGGGAACCATGGCCAGCATCTTACAGTCAGAAACTCCGGTGTAATTATGCTGATCCTTAGCCTTGGTACAGGTTCCTGCACACTTTACAAAGGCAACCTGTGGCTCGGATTCGCTGACAGTCTGTCCCATGATCTCTGCGATCTTTGCGGCAACAGCGTCACCGCCTACAGGACAGCCGTTTACCGGTGCGGCTCCTGTCACGATGGCATGAGCCATGGCAGAGCATCCGGCCTGTCCGCAGCCGCCGCAGTTGGCGCCGGGCAGCACTTCGGCCACCTTTATCTCTCTTTCATCAACCTCTACAAAGAATGCTTTTCCGGCTATACTTAAGAATACTCCTACAAAGAGTCCGACAGCCGCCACGCATACAGTAGCAATTAAAATTCCCATTCTGAACTGTCCTCCTTACTTAAGTCCCGAAAATCCGCAGAAGGCTATAGCCATGAGGGATGCCGTGAACATGGTGAAGGGAAATCCCTGTACGGCCTTCGGTATACGGTTATATTGCATTTTCTCACGCAGACCCGCGAGAATGACGATGGAGATCGCAAATCCCACGGAGGTGGCAATGCCGTTTACTATTCCCTGGATCACGTTGTACTCGTTCTGTACATTTAAGAGAACGGCACCGAGAACCGCACAGTTTGTGGTGATAAGGGGAAGGTAAACACCCAGCGCCTTGTAAAGGGCGGGCATTGCCTTCTTAAGGAACATCTCCACGAACTGAACCAGGGATGCGATGACCAGGATGAAAACTATGGTATTTAAGTAGTCAAGTCCCAGGGGATGCAGGATAAAATGATATATAAGGCCGCATATGATGCTGGCCAGGGTTATTACGAAGATAACCGCCGCACCCATTCCGGCAGCCGTATCCACCTTCTTTGAAACTCCAAGGAAGGGGCAGATACCGAGGAACTGGGAAAGGACAACGTTATTTATGAGCATGCTCATAATAAGTATTGAAATAAGTGATGTTGTACTCATGATCTATTCTCCTCCGTTCCGCTTTCTCCGGAAGCCTTCATGGCCTGTAATCTCTCCAGTGCCGACATCGGAGCGCCCTCTCCTTCAGGTTTTGCAGTTTCCTCAGGCTTTACCTCCGGCGCAGGTTCGGGAGAAGGTTCACTCTCAGCAGCCTTTTCTTCCGCTTCGGGAGCCGCATCCGCTTTTGCGGGCCCGGCCGGCTCTGTCTCCTGGGGAGCAGGCTTTGGAGCCTCAGCTTCAGGCTTTACAGCCTCAACCGGCTTTACAGCCTCAGCTTCAGGCTTTGCAGGAGCTGCAGGCTTCGGGGCCTGAGAGGCGGACTTTACAGCTGCCTTGGCCTCTTTTTCAGCCTTCATCATAGCTTCCACCTTCTGGAACTTACCTGCACAGCTCATCCTCATGGCACAGCTTGAGCACTCGG
>CADBTX010000325.1 GCA_902797705.1 uncultured Lachnospiraceae bacterium
CGATTCCTATAACGAAAGTTCCTACAGCTTTGTAAATAACATCAATACTCCCGAGGGTGGAACCCACCTTACCGGTTTCAGAAACGCAATAACAAAGACCTTTAATGACTATGCGCGGAAGATGAAGTTCTTAAAGGATAATGAGGAGAACCTGTCCGGTGAAGATATAAGGGAAGGACTTACCTCCATAGTTTCCATCAAGATAGAGGATCCCCAGTTTGAGGGACAGACGAAGCAGAAGCTTGGAAACACCGAAGCCAGGAATGCGGTGGAGTCACTGCTTTCTGAACAGCTTACCTACTATCTGGAGCAGAATCCTTCAGTTGCAAAGATAATCTGTGAAAAATCCATTCAGTCCCAGAGAGCAAGGGAGGCAGCCAGAAAGGCAAGGGACCTGACCCGGAGAAAATCCGCTCTGGACGGGCTTTCATTGCCCGGAAAACTGGCGGATTGTTCCGATAAGGATCCCAAGAACTGTGAGATCTTCATAGTCGAGGGAGATTCCGCCGGAGGAAGTGCGAAGACCGCGAGGTCCAGAGCTACTCAGGCTATACTTCCCTTAAGAGGAAAGATCCTGAATGTGGAAAAAGCCCGTCTGGACAGGGTTTACGGGAATGAAGAGATAAAGTCAATGATAACCGCCTTCGGTACCGGTATTCATGATGACTTTGATATTTCCAAACTCCGTTATGACAAGATCATTATCATGACGGATGCCGATGTGGACGGTGCCCACATCGCTACACTCATGCTGACTTTTATCTACCGCTTTATGCCGGAACTTATAAGACAGGGGCATGTATATCTGGCACAACCGCCTCTCTACAAGCTGGAAAAGAATAAGAAGGTCTGGTATGCCTACTCGGATGAGGAACTTTCTAAGATAATAAACGACGTGGGCAGGGATCAGAATAATAAGATACAGAGATATAAGGGTCTTGGAGAGATGGACGCAGAGCAGCTCTGGGATACCACCATGGATCCCGAAAAGAGGATATTGCTCCGTGTCGGAATGGACGAGGAAGCGGAGTCTGACGTGAATCTGACCTTTATGACCCTTATGGGGGACAAGGTGGAGCCCCGCCGGGACTTTATCCTTGAGAATGCAAAATACGTAAGAAACCTGGATATCTAATCAAAGCCTTCCCCTTTAGGGGAGAGACCGTGTAAAGGAATCAAAGCCTTCCCCTTTAGGGGAAGGGGGACCGCGTAAGCGGTGGATGAGGTAATAATGGAAGAGAACACATTCGACCGTATTAACGAAGTAGATTTAAAGCAGACCATGGAGTCCTCATATATAGACTATGCCATGAGCGTTATCGCAGCCAGGGCACTGCCTGATGTCAGGGACGGACTAAAGCCGGTACAGCGAAGGATACTGTACTCCATGATAGAATTGAATAACGGTCCTGACAAACCTCACAGAAAATGTGCGCGTATCGTCGGTGATACCATGGGTAAATACCATCCCCACGGAGACAGCTCAATTTACGGCTCCCTGGTAAATATGGCTCAGGACTGGTCCATGCGCTATTGCCTGGTGGACGGACACGGAAACTTCGGATCCGTAGACGGAGATGGTGCTGCGGCCATGCGATACACGGAGGCCAGGCTTTCAAAGATCTCGATGGAGATGCTGGCTGATATCAATAAGGATACCGTGGATTTCATTCCAAACTTTGATGAGACTGAAACGGAGCCTACGGTACTTCCTGCCAGATTCCCTAATCTTTTAGTGAACGGTACTACAGGTATAGCGGTTGGAATGGCCACAAACATCCCTCCCCACAACCTTCGCGAGATAATAGATGCAGTAAGGCTTCTTATCGACAACAAGGTAAATGAAGACAGGGATACTGATATCACTGAGCTTTTACGCATAGTAAAGGGACCGGATTTTCCCACAGGCGGCACTATCCTCGGAAACAGAGGAATAGAGGAAGCCTATCGTACCGGCCGCGGAAAAGTGGTAGTAAGGGCTGTCACGGATATAGAGACCATGGATAACGGTAAGTCCAGGATCATCGTGACAGAGCTTCCCTATCTTGTAAATAAGGCAAAACTCTTAAAGAACATCGCCGATCTTGTAAAGGATAAAAAGATAGACGGCATTACCGACCTTCGGGATGAATCCGACAGGGAAGGCATGCGGGTAGTTATAGAACTTAGAAGGGATGTAAACGCAAATATCATCCTGAACCAGCTTTATAAACATACCCAGCTGCAGGACAGCTTTGGTATCATCATGCTGGCCCTTGTAAATAATGAGCCCCATATACTGAACCTTCTGGAGATGCTTAAATGCTACCTTCTGCACCAGGAAGATGTGGTAAGACGCCGCACTCAGTTTGATCTGAATAAGGCAGAGGAAAGGGCCCATATCTTAGAGGGACTCCTCAAAGCCATAGATACGATCGATGAGGTTATAAGGCTTATAAGATCCAGCAAGACAGTAGCGGAAGCGAAGGAAAAACTGATCGAATTCCTTCAGATCGACGACGCCCAGGCTCAGGCAATAGTTGAAATGAGGCTTCGCGCCCTTGCCGCATTGGAGAGAGAAAAACTCCAGAACGAGTTTGACGAACTGCAGAAAAAGATCGCTGAATATAAGGAGATACTGGGGGATCCGAAGAGGCTTCTCATGGTCATACGTGATGAAATCTCTGTAATCTATGAAAAGTACGGCGATGACAGAAAGACCTCCATTGGTTTTGATGCCTTTGATATTTCCATGGAGGATATGATACCCAGGGAAAATACGGTTCTCGCCATGACCAGCCTTGGTTATATCAAGAGGATGTCTGTTGATAACTTCTCAGCTCAGAACAGAGGAGGCCGGGGAATAAAGGGCATCACCACCATAGAGAACGACTATATCGAAGATCTGCTAATGACCAACACGCATAACTACGTGATGTTCTTTACGAATCTGGGAAGGGTATACAGGCTGAAGGCTTATGAAATACCGGAGGGATCCAGAAACGCCAGAGGTACCGCCATTGTTAATCTTTTGCAGCTTTCACCGGAGGAAAAGATCACAGCGACCATACCCATAAAGGATTTCGAAGAAGACAGATATCTCTTTATGGTAACAAAGAAAGGTATTGTAAAGAAGACCAGGGCAAAGGAATTTGCGAACGTCCGGAAGAACGGATTATTTGCCATCAATTTAAGAGATGATGACGAGCTGGTGGAAGTAAAGCATATCTGCACGGGTGAAGATATCTTTATCGTGACCAGATACGGCATGTGCATAAGGTTTAAGGAGAGCGATGTCAGAAATACCGGCCGCTCCGCCATGGGCGTCATCGGTGTTAACCTTATCGATAGTGATGATGTGGTGGGGATGCAGCTTAAGAGTCAGGGAGAGGCGCTGCTTCTCGTTACAGAACACGGAATAGGAAAGAGGACCGCTCTGGAAGAATTCCATGTACAGAGAAGAGGCGGCAAGGGCGTCAAGTGCTATAAGATCACTGAAAAGACAGGAGATGTGATAGGTGTCAAGGCTGTTAATCCCGATCATGAGGTAATGCTGATAACGGATGCAGGGGTGATAATCCAGATCAGGGCCAATGATATTTCGCAGTTAAGCCGTATCACAATGGGCGTAAAACTCATGAACCTGGATGATGGCGTGAGAGTGGCAAAGGTAGCCAAGGTAAGAGAAAAGCTGTCTGATGGTCACGATGAGATAGAAGAAGAAGATGTAGAAGGAAAATAAGCTGCCACCGGTAAGGTGTCATGGCGAAGCCATGACGGATGAGGACTCGTAGATATCATTTCCTTCAGGATCTATAACCACTATACAGGGAAGATCTTCTACAGTAAGTTTTCTGATAGCTTCAGTTCCGAGGTCGTCATAAGCGATGACCTCGGATTTTTTTATGCATCTGGAAAGCAGCGCACCGGCACCCCCTATTGCTGCAAAGTAGACCGCTTTATTCCTAACTATAGCCTCATGTACTTCCGGGGAACGCTTTCCCTTTCCAAGCATTCCAAGGAGACCCAGATCCAAAAGACGGGGAGTGTATTTATCCATCCGGCTTGCGGTAGTGGGACCGGCGCTTCCTATGGGACGGCCGGGTCTCGCGGGACTGGGTCCCATGTAATATATCACCTGCCCCCTGATATCAAAGGGAAGGGGCTCATTGCCATCAAGAGCCTCATCCATCCTCTTATGGGCGGCATCTCTGGCAGTGTAAATGGTACCGGAAATAAAGACCTTATCTCCGGCCTTTAATTTTTCAACCATATTTTTTTCCAAGGGTGCGTTTAATCTGTATTCCATAGTATCCCCCGTTATGTTTCACGTTTTAGATACAGTTATTAACAAAATGTTGACAAGTTGTGGATAAATAAAACTAAATATTGTGGTATACCCCGGTTGTGAAACATTATATGGGATATGAGACTTCATACCCCTATAGTAACTGAAATATGCCGGTTTACATGGCAGCAGATATTTACCGCCACGGGAAGCCCTGCAATGTGTGTGGGGTAGGTATTGATATTTACCGCAAGGGCGGTGGTACTGCCCCCTAACCCGCCGGGGCCGATGCCGGTTTTGTTTATCTCTTTCAGGAGTTCATCCTCCAGTTTATGGATATGCTCCAGGGGTGAAGGCTCTCCGACTTTCCGGGTAAGAGCTTCCTTAGCCATGATAGCGGCTTTTTCAAAATCTCCGCCTATACCCACTCCTACGACCATGGGAGGACAGGCATTTGGACCAGCGTCCCTGACAGCAGTCAGCACTGCCTCCTTTACGCCCTCCACCCCTTGGGCGGGCTTAAGCATAAAGACACGGCTCATGTTTTCACTTCCGAATCCCTTGGGAGCCAGAGTGATCCGGACCTTATCTCCGGGAACGATCTTTTCATGGATTATGGCAGGAGTATTGTCCCCGGTATTTTCCCGGATGAAAGGATCCTTTACCACACTCTTTCTTAAGTATCCCTCCGTATAGCCCTTCCTTACGCCCTCGTTTACTGCCTCTGTCAGGTCCCCGCCGGTCAGATGCACGTCCTGGCCGATCTCCAGAAAAACCACTGCCATTCCGGTGTCCTGACAAATGGGGATCATGTCTTCTCCTGCGATCTTCAGGTTATCCTGAAGCTGGGAAAGGATGTCCCGGGCCAGAGGGGAGGTCTCATTTTCCGAGGCCTTATCCAGAGCGGCTTTC
>CADBTX010000326.1 GCA_902797705.1 uncultured Lachnospiraceae bacterium
GGATCAGGCTTCCTGGATACTTGGCTCATTTCTCGGAGGCGTGCTGGGCAGGCATCTGAATTTCGACTCCAGGGGGATCGATTTCTCCATGACTGCTCTTTTTACCACCGTTTTTCTACAGCAATGGCTGGATGCAAAGAATCATTTTCCGGCAATACTCGGCCTTGTGGCTACTCTTATATGCAGACTCCTTTTTGGCAGGGAGCTCTTCCTTATCCCGGCCATGATCGTGATCATAGGAACTCTGACAGTCATGAGAAATAAACTGGAACCTGAAGGGGGAGCAGGAGATGAATGAGCACATACGAGCGCTGATCATGATCATCATAATGGGGGCTGCGACATTTGCCACCAGGATAGTACCCGTACTTATTTTCGGAAGAAAGGATAAGGTGCCCGAATTCATACTGTATCTCGGGAGGACGGTCCCGTATACGGCGATGGGACTACTGATAGTCTATTGCCTTAAAGACGTCTCGCTGCTGGCGGGGACGCATGCCCTGCCGGAGATCATCTCACTGGCAGTCGTCACGGCAACATATCTCTGGAAACGTAATACGGTCGCCAGCGTAGCGCTGGGTACGGTGTGCTATATGATGCTGGTCCAGAAGGTGTTCTGACATCTGTATCACTTCTCTTCCGTAAATATTCCCGTCAGTCTGGGCACCTTGAAGCGTCTCGTAAACAGATCGCACTTACACAGGAATTCATAAAAGATATGCCGTCCCCGGTCGGACAGGGTCTCATAATTGCCCTGGCCTTTAGAGAGGATAACGTCGGCTTCATCCAGGGCCTTCTTGGCCGCCTCCGGCATCATTTCATACACAGTTCCGGCAATGGCATCCCCGTTGGATACTATTTCGGCTATGTCATCCAGACCCACATAGACCGCATCTTCCGCCGTGGCATCGTTAAGTACCTCACCGCCGCGGACCAGTGCTCTCATGCTCAGCTGCGGGAAACGCTTTGCGATCTGTTCCAGCAGCAGCTTATCCAGGACGATCTCACCACAGTTGTCGCAGACCAACAGGAAAGATTTTCCTTTTTCGCAGGCACAAAGAAAGGAATCATAGGTCAGCCTGTCATCCTCTCTCATCTCCGTATTGCTGAAAAGTGACAGGAACTCGTTCTGATCCACATTGTTCATGGCTCCGAAATCTATATAATTCCCGACTCTTGCCATGATAAGTGCTTTCGCCAGCGGATCCTCGGATTTCTCGATCTCTGCTCTCAGAGAGTCTTCCATCCCCAGTACCAGGTCGTTGAACTGCTTCTTGATATCCCTGTAATCTGCGCCTGCGCCAAAGCGTCTTACATGCGCTTTGTTAAAGAGATAGACCATGTATGGGCTGGTGTCCGTCTCCTTCCGGTTGTCCAGAAGGTTTCGGATCTCCGACAGATACTCTTCGTCATCCGTTATATTCTTTTGTCTGTCATACAGACAGGCTGCACAGCTTTCTGAAATCCTCATATCTTTCTGTCTTTGTTATATTTTTATAATCGGATTCTCGCATATTCTCCGATTTCTTTCAATTCTCATAGAATAGAGGCAGGAGTCAACGAGAACCGTCCCCGATGACTCCCTTGTTCATTTCTCATACAAACGAGGATGGAGTGCCACGATCCGTAATCCATCGTATAAATAGATGGTGGGTATCTTTTTCTCGAATCAGACTGCAATTTGTAGTATTCTTAATCATATATAACGTTTCGGGAGAAGAGCATTTTGGAGTCAGAGAGAACCGTCCCCATTGACTCCATGGAGTGGAGCTGGTGAAAAAAGAAAACATATTTGAAAAAGGAAAAACCAGACTGTTCAAAAGCCTTCGGACCAGGATCTTTTTTCTGACGGCACTTTTCGGGCTTGTAGTGGGCTCAAGTGCCGTAATGATCGGCTATACCATGTATTCCGGTTCGACCGACCTGATCTATGCACAGCAGGCCCTCAGGACAGCACAGATCGCAGCGGCACTTATCGATAAAAAGGATGCGCAGATCGCAAGGGATGCGGCCCTTTCAGTTTACGACGGGACTGAAAAAGAAGTCGACGAAGAAAAAAAGGCTGGTCTTGTAGTTCTTAACGGAGAACATAAGGAGAGCTTTGCAAATATAGAAAGGACCCTCCATGAGGTAAGGGATGCTACTGAAGGAGAGGACCAGGTATATTACATGACCTATGATGAAGACCGTGGGCATATGGTCTTCATCGTGGATATAGTAGACGAGGGGGATAAACTGGGGGAAAATGGGGATTTCTTTTTTCCGGGTACCGTATGGCTGGTAGATCCTGAAACAAAAGAGCTTCTTACGAATACTGAAGGGAAGGGATATACGGTCTATTCATCGGGGACCGGAATGGTGGTATCAAAGGCCAGTCCGGTAATCGGTCAGAACGGAGAGGACCTTGGATATATCGGAGTGGATCTTATGCTTTCGGATGTGCTGGGCACAAAGAGAGCCTATCTCATCAGTTATTGTCTGACTGTGGGAGTCCTGGTCCTTGGCCTGTCATTTCTTCTACTCAGACTACTGTCACGTGCGACAGTAGAGCCCATCAAAAGGCTGGAGGAGGGATGCCGGGACTTTATCAACAGACTTGGTACGGAGGTCGTAAATGCGCCCCATTTCTTTGCAGATCTGGATCTGCATACCGGGGATGAGATCGAGAAGCTCTGGCTGATGATGGCCGACCTGGAGGTCAATATCGCGATATCCATGCGCCGCATCAAGGTGATGACGACGGAAAAGGAAAGGGTAGATGCGGAGCTTTCCATAGCAAACCAGATCCAGTCATCCATGCTGCCATGCACCTTTCCGGCATTTCCGGACAGGAAAGAATTCGATCTTTTCGCCAGAATGGTGCCGGCCAAGGAGGTCGGAGGAGACCTCTATGATTATTTCCTAATAGATGAGGATCATCTTGCACTGGTGATCGGCGATGTATCCGGCAAAGGGATCTCGGCTGCCCTCTTTATGGTAATGACCAAACAGCTCTTAAAGACCCGGACCATGACAGACGGTGCAGATCCCGTGAAGACGATCACAGATGTCAATTCACTGCTTATGGAGGATAACAAAGCCCGGCTTTTCGTTACGGTATTTCTCGGGATACTGACGATCTCTACCGGACATTTTATCTATGTGAATGCGGGACATGAGTATCCGGCCGTAGGCAGGAGG
Organism: uncultured Lachnospiraceae bacterium; assembly: GCA_902797705.1. GTDB lineage: Bacteria > Bacillota > Clostridia > Lachnospirales > Lachnospiraceae > NK4A144. The sequence goes on from CADBTX010000326.1 coordinate 3,181, forward strand.
GACGGCGGTTTTACCATAGATAAGGATATACATTCCGCACCTGTCGCCGCAAGAAAAAAGATGGTATTTAAGCAAAACGAGATGAACCTTGAGCCGGGAGATACGCTTTACCTGTATACAGACGGGATAGCCGAGGCTCATGACAGGGAAGGGAATATGTTTGGGAAGGACAGGCTTATAGCCGCCCTTAACGAAGATCCGGATGCTTCTCCCAGGGATATCGATGACAGGGTAAGGGAAAGAGTCAGGGAATTCGAGCAGGGTACAGAGGCCTTTGATGACAGCACCAGCCTGTGCCTCAAATATTACGGACACTGATCTGCGCGGTAGACCGTGCGGATATGAACAGGGTATAATCATGATCAACAGAAAGGAGTACAGGAATAATGCAGTACAAGGGAAAAGAAATATCTGAAGAGATGATGAAGAAGGCAGAGGCATGTAAAAGTGTTGAAGAGCTCATGGCACTTGCCGGGGAAAACGGATTGGAGCTTACAGAAGAGGAGGCAGAAGCTTTTCTGAATGATATCGGAGATGTAGAGCTTGATTCAGAAGTACTGAATAAGACAGCCGGAGGAATATTGGACTGCCAGGCTGATATGTTTACTTGTATGCTTGACTGTGCCTTAGAAGATCCGGTATTATCCGGTGTCACCGATAAGAACAGGACAGATGCCTGAAAAAACCGGCAATGCCCTGACCGTGATGCTCTACATGGTGGGGACGGATCTCGAAAGAAAGCATCTGGACCAGTCGGCGTGCCTTATGGAGATCATGGAAGGCATTACATTATTTGAAAGATCCGCCGGCCGGGCAAGAGATCCGGGTGTACGTTTTGTTGCCCAGACCGGAGGCTGCTGTTATGATCCGGCAGACTCGGTCACCGGGTGCGGTGAAAAGAACGGATCATTTAAGCACGATCGGATCTTTAATTCATGGGAGCAAAATCTCATATCCGGTATCGGGCGGGAGAGTGAAGCTTATGAAAGGCTGCTTTCCCGCCTTTCAAGCCTTAAGGGGATCGCATGGGACAGAAA
>CADBTX010000327.1 GCA_902797705.1 uncultured Lachnospiraceae bacterium
TGGACGAGCCCACGAACCATCTGGATCTGGATGCCATCGACTGGCTGGAGGAGTTTCTCATCAACTTTGACAACACCGTCATAGTGGTGAGCCACGACAGGTATTTCTTAAATAAGGTCTGCACCAATACGGCGGACATTGATTACGGGAAGATCACCCTCTATGCCGGAAACTACGATTTCTGGTATGAGAGCAGCCAGCTCATGAAGCGCCAGCAGCAGGAGGCCAATAAGAAGAAGGAAGAGAAGATCAAGGAACTGCAGGAATTCATTTCCCGCTTCTCTGCAAACGCTTCCAAGAGCAAGCAGGCTACAAGCCGTAAGAGAGCGTTGGAAAAGATCCAGCTGGATGATATCAAGCCCTCCTCCAGGAAGTACCCTTACGTGGATTTCCGCCCCGACAGGGAGATAGGAAACGAAGTGCTGACCGTGGAGGGGCTTACCAAGACCATTGAGGGAAAGAAGGTTCTGGATAACATTAGTTTTGTTCTGGGCCATGATGACAAGGTGGCCTTTGTGGGAGGCAATGAGCAGGCGGTAACGGTGCTTTTCCAGATACTTATGGGAGAGCTGGAGCCGGATTCCGGAAACTATAAGTGGGGAGTCACCACCAGTCAGGCCTATTTCCCCAAGGACTACACAAAGGAATTTGACAGCGAGAACACCATTACGGAATGGCTTACGGGCTATTCTCCGGTGAAGGATGTGACCTATGTACGAGGCTTCCTGGGACGCATGCTCTTTCCCGGAGAGGACGGGGTAAAGAAGGTGAATGTCCTGTCGGGAGGTGAGAAGGTGAGGTGCCTTCTGTCCAAGATGATGATATCCGGCGCCAACTGCCTGGTCCTTGACGAACCCACGAACCATCTGGATATGGAGTCCATTACGGCGCTGAATAACGGGCTTATCAAGTTCCCCGGCGTGGAGCTCTTTACCTGCCATGATCACCAGTTCGTACAGACCACTGCCAACAGGATAATGGAGATCAGTCCCGATGGAACCCTTACGGATAAGATAACCACCTATGACGAATATCTTGCAGGAAACGCTTCCGCGAGAAAATCCACAGTCTATACCGCAGCCATCGAAGAGGACGAGAACTGACAGATACTTTTTTTGCATTTTCATAACGGTTTTTTATGTGACCGCCGCTTTGGGATCTTTTCCGGTCCCGGAGGGCGGTCACAGTTTTTACATATTTTCATCACAGGCTGCACAAAATCTTTTAGTATCATGCAAGTCGTAACAAAAAGATTTCTGAAAAGGAAGGACATGTTTATGACTGCGAAAAATACGATCAGGACGGCCTTCGGTATGACTATGGCTGCCGCACTGATAATGACGGGATGTGCCACGGCATCCGTGGAACTTAATGATATGAACAGGGGAAGCTCTGTTCTTAACGGATCACCGGCTGTATCCGAAAGCGGGATGGTCTATGAAAACAGCGAGGATAAGGGACATGCGATCATCGCGGATGGTGAAACAAAGGAGATTGGCGGAGGGTCTGTCAGAAAGACCGGAGACGCAGAGGGGGACGAAGCTGATTTCTACGGGGAAAACTCCGCGGTATTTGCCACAAACGGCGGTACACTAACGCTTTCCGATATGGATATCAAAACAGACGGTACCCATGCCAATGCTGTTTTTTCTTACGGTGAGGGAACCACGGTGAATATCTCCGATTCTGTGATAGAGACCTCGGGGAACTGCTCCGGAGGCCTTATGACAACGGGCGGAGGCACCATGAATGCTTCGGATCTGACCGTCCATACAACGGGGAATTCTTCTGCGGCAATAAGGTCCGACAGGGGAGGCGGGACCGTTACGGTAACAGGCGGAGATTACTCCACAGAGGGACAGGGATCTCCCGCAGTATATTCCACTGCCGATATCACAGTGAATGATGCCACCCTTTCTTCTTCAGCTTCCGAGGGAGTTGTGGTTGAGGGAAAGAATTCCGTAACTTTGAATAATGTGACGCTGAAGGCGGATCATAATAAGCATAACAGCGATAAGAGCGATAACTTCAACGCCGTCATGATATACCAGTCCATGTCGGGTGATGCGGATACGGGGCTTTCGGAGTTTACAGCCACAGGAGGAAGCATTGAAAACGAGAACGGAGACATATTCTTCGTTAATAATACAGCTACAAACATAACCCTCTACAACGTGGATATCAAAAATAACGGAGACGGGGTTTTCTTAAGGGCTGAGGAAGCCGGTTGGGGAAACGCCGGATCCAACGGGGGAAAGGTGGATCTTTCCGCAAATTCACAGGAGATTGACGGAGACATGATAGTGGACGGTTCTTCGGTATTAAATCTCTATCTCGGCGATTCCAGCGTTTTTACCGGGGCAGTAAATCCCGACGGAGAAACGGGGGAAGTGTATGTGGAGCTTACCGGTGGTGCCAGGTGGATATTGACCGGAGACTCTGAGATCTCCTCCCTTAGCTGTGAAGCGGATTCCATTGAGCTTAACGGATTTACGCTTACAGTGGACGGGAAAACGTATTCTGAAGGGACTGCGTCTGAGGGAAGCGAGATCGAGATCAAGCTCTCTGAGAGCAATGGAAAGGACGGAGGGATGATGGCGCCTCCGGATGGCGGGACATCCATGGGAAAGCCGGATGGGAATCCGCCGGAGAAGCCTGATGGGGATACATCCATGGAAAAGCCTGAGGGGAATCCGCCGGAAAAGCCCGATGGGGATACGTCCATGGGAAAGCCTGATGGGAATCCGCCGGAAAAGCCGGAGGGCGGAGTCTGAATCTCCGCCTGCGGTTCCGATAAAGGGTTTGCTTAAGAAAATGGTCAGACCGCCACAGGGAATCTGTGGTCGAAGTCACTGTATTTATACCCCGGGAGAGTGAAGTCATCTTTGGTAAAGTCATAGAAATCATGGATATCCGGATTGACCTTAAGAAGAGGGGCTTCATGCTGGGGGTTTTTGATCAGCTCCTTCACGGGTTCGATATGTCTGTCATAGAGATGGCAGTTGGCGATAACATGGACCAGCTCTCCCGGCTCAAAGCCGTAGGCTGATGCAAAGGCGTATATGAGGAGCGCGGCCTGCACCGTGTTCCAGGAATTTGCCACTGCCATATCCTGGGAGCGCTGGTTCAGCATTCCGTTCAGCCTGCCGTCCATTACATTAAAGGTCATGGAGTAGGCGCAGGGAGCAAGAGCCATCTCCGAAAGATCCCGGGGAATGTACATCATGCTCATGATCCTTCTGGAGCCGGGGTCATTTACAAGCTGGTAGATGATCCTGTCGGTCTGATCCAGTACCCATATACCCCTGTCGTCTTTTTTTGAGATAAGACCTCTCCTCGGGGATACATAGGAATTGTCGTCATCGGTAAATTTCCCGTCGGGAAAGGCTTTATAAAGTCCCTCCTTTGAAACATCCCGGTAGGGGCTTTTCACGCTCATCTGATAGCCGTAGGCTTTTCCTATGGATCCCTTTTCATCTGCCCAGGCATCCCACACATGGGAGGAAAGTTCATTCACATTGTTGGATTTCTTCTGCCATATCCAGAAGATCTCGTCCAGAGCGGATTTCCAGAAGGTGCGCTTTAATGTCATTATGGGAAATTCCTTTGTGAGGTCATATCTGTCAACGGTCCCGAATATGGCCAGGGTATGTGCGGGACTCCCGTCATCCTCCCAGACCGGGCGCACATCCATGTTTTCATCGCTTACGCCGTTTTCAAGTATGTTTTTGATATTTTCTATAAAGATCCTGTCTGCTTGGCTCATTCCATCATCTCCCTGATTATTTCAGCTATTGCGCTGTGATCATGATCTCTTTTTGTAATGCGGTCCGCGGCTTTCTTTACCTCGTCCCTTGCGTTATTTACGGCGTAGCCTGTTCCAGCCGCCTCTATCATTGAGATATCATTGGCTTCATCTCCGGCAGCCACAGTATCAAAA
>CADBTX010000328.1 GCA_902797705.1 uncultured Lachnospiraceae bacterium
TACTGACAGGCGCCAACGGACAGTTAGGACGAGCCATCAGAAAGGAGTATGGGGACGAGGCTGATTTTATTCTTACTGACATGATAGATGACCCTGCTTTTATAAAGCTGGACATTTCCGACCATGAAGCCGTGATGGATGCGGCCAGGAAATATAAGCCTGATGTGATCATAAACTGCGCGGCATATACCAATGTGGACGGCTGCGAGACCAATGAGGAGACGGCCTTCAAGGCCAATGCCATAGGGCCGAAGAATCTGGCTGTGGCTGCAGAGACTGTGGATGCGAAACTAATTCATATATCCACGGACTATGTGTTTAACGGCTGTGGCACCAGACCCTATGTGGAAGAAGATGCGCCTGACCCGGTATCTGCATACGGCCGCACAAAGATGGCCGGGGAGAGGTATGTGCAGGATTTTTCCCATAAATATTTCATCCTAAGGACTGCATGGCTCTACGGAGACGGAAAGAACTTCGTGAAGACCATGGTGAGGCTGTCAAAGACACATGACAGCGTGAGTGTGGTCTGCGATCAGCTGGGCACACCTACCAGTGCAAAAGAACTGGCCAGGATGATACACTATCTGGAGCCTACGGATAATTACGGCATATTCCATGCCACATGCGAAGGAGATACGAACTGGGCGGATTTCACCAAGGTGATCTTCGAAAAGCTGGGGATAAAGACAGAGGTGATCCGTGTAACTTCGGAAGAGTATGCAGCTATGAATCCGGCGTCTGCACACAGACCGCATTATTCCATCATGGAAAACCGAATGCTGAAGCTCACCACGGATTTTACCATGGCTCATTGGGAAGATGCTCTGGACGAGTATCTGAAAGACTTTGATATAGACTCGGTATAAGAGGAAGGAGATTTTAATGAAGACATATTTAGTGACCGGAGGAGCAGGATTCATCGGCAGCAATTATATTCACTACATGTTCAGAAAATACGGTTCCGATATTAAGATCATAAATGTGGATAAACTGACATATGCCGGAAATCTGGAGAACTTAAAGGATCTGGAGGGCAACCCCAACTACAGCTTTGTGAGAGCCGATATATGCGACAAGGAAGCCATCACAAAGATATTTAATGAGAATGATATAGACAGAGTGGTGCACTTTGCTGCAGAAAGCCACGTGGACAGAAGCATTAAGAATCCCGAGGTGTTTGTGAACACCAATGTGCTGGGAACGGCAGTGATGCTGAATGCCGCAAAGGCTGCCTGGGAGAATGAGGACGGTTCCTTTAAGGAGGGAAAGAAATTCCTTCACGTGTCCACGGACGAGGTGTACGGATCGTTGCCGGATGACGGAAAGAGCTATTTCTACGAGACCACACCCTACAGTCCCCACAGCCCGTATTCAGCCAGCAAGGCTTCATCCGATATGCTGGTGAAGGCATATATAGACACCTATCATTTTCCGGCGAACATCACCAACTGTTCCAATAACTACGGACCCTATCAGTTCCCGGAAAAGCTGATCCCTCTTATGATAAACAATGCTCTTCACGGAAAGAGCCTGCCGGTGTATGGCGAGGGAAAGAACATCAGAGACTGGCTCTATGTGGATGATCATGCAAAGGGCATTGACATGGTGCAGGAGAAGGGACGCTTGGGCGAGACCTATAACATCGGCGGTCATAACGAAAAGAGAAATATCGAGATAGTTAATATCATAATAGAGACACTTCAGGAGATCCTGCCGGACAGCGATCCCAGAAAGAAGAACGTGTCCAAGGACCTCATCACTCATGTGGAAGACCGTAAGGGTCATGACCTTCGCTATGCCATCGCACCGGATAAGATCAAGGCCGAGATAGGCTGGGAGCCGGAGACCATGTTTAAAGACGGCATAAAGAAGACCATCAAATGGTATCTGGAGAATGAAGACTGGATGAAGAATGTCACCAGCGGAGACTATCAGAAGTATTACGAGGAAATGTATAAGCAGGCCTGATGGATATAAAGATCATATCAGCAGATGACGGGGCCACGGCCTACAGGCAGTGGAATGAAGCCTTAAAGGGCAATATCACCGAGGAATATCTGATGTTTACCCAGCCGGGGACGGAAGGTGAAAAAATTGCCGCTCTTCCCATGGCTGAAGAAATGGCTATGGCCGGAGCGGATATGGTGACGGCAGGATACACCCTTTGCTACGGAGACGAGATACTCCAGGAATCTCCGGAGAAAGTGAGACGGGTGTTTTCCGGTGAGGACATGCTCTGCCGTATATTCTATCTGCAGAATGAGCAGGGATTTGTATTTAATAAGCTTTTCAGAACCGATATCATTAAGCGTTTTAAGCTTAAGTTCCGGACAAATATAGGCGCGGGAGCGGAAAGACTGTTTCTGGTGAATTACCTGAAAAGGGCTGAACTTGTGTCCATGCTGCCGGACCATCTTATGAAGTGGGATCTGAACATCACCCCTCCCGGCTATGATAAGGACACAAGGAAAGCTTTCTCTATAATGAGAAGAGCCCTGTTTTTCTACGGGGATGCCAAATATCTGTGTAA
>CADBTX010000329.1 GCA_902797705.1 uncultured Lachnospiraceae bacterium
ACTCTTACCCCTGCGGATTATCCCACCTTCCAGAATCTCTATGATGAGATACTGGAGGCCTTCCAGCTGGGCTTTTCCGATAATGAATTCACCAAGGGTATACTACGGAGCCTGACTGCATCCATTTCCAGATTTGCTGAAGGAGGCAGGGATTCCATGCTCTGGAACGGCGAAGCCACCATCACCACCGATGAGAACTTTGTGGTATTTGATTTCCAGACCCTTCTTTCAAATAAGAACAGCACCATAGCCAATGCCCAGATGCTGCTGGTGCTGAAATGGCTTGACAGCGAGATCATAAAGAACCGTGAATACAATATGCTCCATCACGCTTCCAGAAAGATCATCGTGGTCATCGACGAGGCCCACGTATTCATAGATGACAAGCATCCGGTGGCTCTGGACTTCATGTTCCAGCTGGCTAAGCGTATCAGAAAATATAACGGAATGCAGATCGTCATAACCCAGAATATCAAGGACTTTGTGGGAACAGAGGAGCTGGCGAGAAAGTCCACAGCCATCATCAACGCCAGCCAGTACAGCTTTATCTTCCCCCTGGCTCCCAATGATATGACGGATCTTATAAGGCTCTACGAAAACGCCGGAGCCATAAATGAAAGTGAACAGGAGGACATTGTAAATAACGGAAGAGGAAGAGCCTTCCTTATCACTTCTCCCGGAGAGAGGACAAATGTGGACATCGAAGCCGGAGAAGGTATAGAAGAGTTATTTACAATGTGAAAATAATGAAAAAGAAAGCATTTCAATTAATTCTGCTGCCCCTATTAAGTCTTTCGCTTCTCACCGCATGCGGAGGGAAGAAGGAGGACGCTTCTCAAGAAAGCCCTGTATTAAATGTGGGTATAGTAAGAGCCGACGACCGCTATTCCTATGAGGAAAACGGTGAATTAAAGGGGATTGAGTCAGATCTTGCCGAAAAAGCGGCAGAAATCTACGGGAAGGATGTAAATATAAAGAGTGCCGGAAGTGACACGGAACTTTATTCCGGGCTCCAGGACGGCAGCTTTGATCTGGTATTCGGACGTATCCCCGAAACCCAGAACGCCCTTAATTCCTTTATGGTCTCGGATAATTACGGAAAGAGCGGACTATATTTTGTAACAAAGAAATATGACTATACCGACAGCCTTTCCCTTTTAAGATCCGGATCCATCGGGATAATGGGCTCCGTAAAGCCCATATCTGACCAGATCCCGGGAATAAGCAGCTTCTCGGTCAATGATTACACGGATATAGAGGCCCTTTCGAGGGACGTGGCGTCTGGTACCATATCCGTCGGGATCTGCGGAGAAAGGGACGCCCTTTCCATTATTTCTTCTGACATCCAGGTCCAGGAGATGGTAAAGGGACCGAGCGAATACTATGTGGCGGCGCTAAAGAACGACAATGAGCTTAAAAATGCGGTAAATTCCGCGATTTCAGCATATTATGATTCTCTTTATTCGGGAACTGCAGATACTTCAGAGGAATCTATTCTGCTTCCCGGGGAAGAGGAAAACGGAGAGACAGAATGACCTATTTTGACAGTCCGAAAAATAAAGCCATGTGGGATAAGGAGATCACCCGCATGGAGGCGGAGAGGGAACGCCGTCGTCAGAACGGCTTTAAGCCCGATAAGACCATGGAGGAAACCGGAGATCAGAAAAAATCCCTCTTCGGCAGGATCTCAGAGCATGTCCGGCTTATTACCTTAGAGGAACTGGAAAGGATAGTCCGGGCGAAAAAAGGCCTTGCACCCAAGGGACACGGAATGTCCATGGCAGGTACAGAGAGGGTTAGGGAGTCCCGCGTGAATGAAAGGACAGAGTATGGACGGGAACTGGAAAAAGACAGCGCCCGTTACGGGGCAGCTGCCGGAAGAAGATGATCTGAGTCTGGAAGAACTGGAGGCACTGGCAAAGGAAGGCTATGATGTAAAGGTCTCTTCCAATGAGCTAAACTCCGAACTGGATACGCTTTTCAGGATGGAGGACAGTCCGGAACTTCAGGCGGTCTATGATGCTTCCACGGGTTATTATTCCTATGCCTTTCCAAACGGCAGATCCTTTTCCATGACTGCTCCCTTTGGCAGTATTTCCAATTCTCCCGTGACTGTTGAGACCGGAAACGATGTAAGGATCCTTAGATTCTGTCACGATAACCAGACTGCCGTGGTAAAGGAGGCTGAGGAAGAGAATAAGGATATCCTTGGCTTTACTGCGGATATTGAGGGCGGATACGCCTTCAGCGTAAGTTCCGAGACCCGTGACAACGCTTACTATGAAAGCTATACCGGCAGGTATTCTTTTACCTTACAGGGGGAAGGTACAAAAACAAACCTCTCGCTTATTAATGCCCCCTACGGCTTTGAGATCGGAGAGGTCTATTTAAATGGGGGAAGACTTGAAGGGGATTTCGGGGACAGGATCCTGCTTACGAAGGATGGGGATTATACCTTTGTCTTTTATCCCGTAAAGGTGGCCGGAGCCGGAAACTATACCGTTTCTCTGAAGAGGGACACAACTGCTCCATCCATGTATTTTTCCGAAGATATATTTGCGGGGGAGATAAAGGATACGGTGTTTTTTAAGCCCCTGGAGGAGGACGCCGAGGTGGTTCTTTACAGGAACGGCTTAAGGATGTCCACGGTGCCGGACGGGATCTCCGCGGGAGGGGATTACTACCTGGAGGTTTCGGATCCACAGGGCAATACCCGGGGATACAATTTCTCGGTGAGTAAGAAGAAGTCGTCTTCCCTTTCCTTTTACGGATTGTACCTTGCCGGCATCCTCATCATATTTGGCATAGTTTATCTTTTTTCCAGAAGAAATCTGAAGGTTTTATAGATTTGAGTCCTGAAAAAAGCATGAAAAAGAATCTGAGACAGTTTCTCGTTCTTATATTGATCCTTTTACAGGTCTTTTCCTTAAACGGCTGCCTTATAAAGAATGTTGACGCAAAACTGGAGACAGCCCCGAAACTGGGAGAAGGCGCGGTTACCGGAAAGGTAAGCCAGAATGAATTTCCCACATATCAGCATGATGTGGGTCGTTTTAACGTGGAAGGCACCAATGCTTTCTATATCCTGAAAGGTCTTGAGAATGATCCCGATTATATCACGTCCTTTGAGCTTTTGGACTATACCGATAAGGGAGAATTCATCTATCACTACACCACCCCTTCTTATATTTCGGCAAATGAGGTCGCCCTTCTTTCAGCAGAGGGAAAGAAGGCAGAGGGAGACGTTGCTACCACGGGATACCTGGATCCGGAGAGAAAGGATTATCCGGTATGCGACGCCGAAGTACTCATGGCCTATAATCCGGACAGCGGGCATTACAGGGTGATCTACTCCAGAGCCTATGAGCTGGAATGGGATCCCGTAACGGAAAAAAGGCCGTCCTACTATACCTCATCTATTTATGCGGGAGGAAAGAACGGGCTTATCTTTATGGAAAAAAGGGCCTTTGCCTGCAGGGTTCCGGAGAAGCATCAATATGCCCTGATGAATCTTGACGGCATGGGCTATATTTTCGATGAAAACGGAGTCGAGATCTCAGCTCTTGATTTCAGAAATGATATCTCCTATCAGGAGAGCCTCGCCATAAGGAACAGTCAGGGTGTGAAGTCCGCCGATCAGGGACGCAGCTTAAATGACATGACCGATGAGGAATTTGAGGCGTTCATTGGGCAGACGGACAAGGTGGCTTCCAAATCCGATCCGGACTACGAGACACCGAAGATGATCATAAAGGATATGGCAATGAACAGGGATTATTACACCTATATTTCCTGCTCCACCTACACCGGTTCCTCACCCATTGACCCCTTCTCCTATCTCGGAGGAAGTACCTTTTTGGCATTCAGTGTAGGCTTAACACGGAAAGATACCGGCCTTTCCGACTACCGCTGCTTTAATGTCAACGCGGATAAACAATATGAAGCCTGGAAGAGCTTTGACGGCAGGTATTTTAATTCGCGTCAGGAGATGATGCAGACCTACGGATATTCCATGAACAGCTTAAAGACGGAGGGAAATTATCCTGACAGCTTTACCCCCTTTTATTATGATTCCGGTGAAAGTGTCAGCGGAAACATAGCCATGGATAAGACCGGACCCAAGTCCCTGATCGTCGGGACAGTGGATCCCATGAATACGGATCTTAACGGTGAATTTACCAGAGAGGATGATGTAAAACTAAGGGATCTCTTCGGGATCACAGAGCGAGAGACCGTGGGAGTCGCCACATATCTCGCAGGTAAAAAGATGGGTTATAACCTTGGTGATCTCTCCCGGTGGTGGAATAACAGCAGAAATGCCGTTAAAAGGGCCGTAAGATCCAGCCACGGTACCTTTGTTGACAGGGTCTTAAGTAAAGAAGCACAGAACGGAGGAACTTACGATTACTTTGTATGGCTCCTGGATCATATGGGACTTGTTCCCAGAATGGGTGAGTGGGATCAGGTGAATAAGCAAAACGACAGCAGCATGATCACAAGCGGCACTGATCCCCAGATCTTCGAGGTATTAAGCTTTACGCCCACCGTCGTCGGAACGGATATTCCGCATATTGCTGTGGTTGATTATACCAGCCCTTCCGCCGGCGATTACGAGGTGACTCCGGAAACAGAGAGGGCAGTGCCCGTGGCTACATCCTATCTCCCCTACACTGAACGGGTCACCTGGTACCGTTCGAGGGAGGAGGCAAAGACCTTAAGAGATCTTTATACCGAGAACTATCCCCAGTATAAGGATACTTTGAATGGTATAAGGAGCATACTTTTAGACCTGGAATCGGATCCCGATACGGGGAAGGATAATGTATTTAAGGTAATAAAGGAGCTTACCGGCGATGATGTTACGGCGGTGGCCGGAACCCTTGACTATCTTCAGGACATGATAAACACCATTCCTTCAGCCGACAGGGTATATGTACTTAATCTCTGCCTTGATTATGTGGGTGAAACCGATCTTATAAGAGAGGGGGAGATCCCCATAAGCTATACCTTAAAGTTCCCGTCCGAAGCCAGGACCAGGGTGAGTCTTACGGTTCAGGACAATGCGGCCGCAGGATCCACCATTGAGGGTATACCTGAAGGAGTCCTTATCGCCCATGATGCCGAGAGAGACGTGAATCTTATCGGCTATGAGAGTGATTTCGAAATGTATTCCGGCATCAATGTGGATTCGGAGGTACCTGCAGGAGCCACTCCCGGTTCGCCCATGGATATAAAGGAGATACTCTGGGAAGACACCACGGGTTCAGGGGAAAGCAGTTATATCGTTTATTCCACGAGCTACGGAATAAGGATCTTTAAGTATGACAGCACAACAGGCGTGGGGCAGTTCACACCCTTAAAGTTTACAGGTTCCGTAAAGGATGTTTACACTACTTTCCATCCCGACGGGAAGTACTTTCTGGATGTCCATACGGAGGGCTTTATTCCCTACGAGAACTTTTTTACTTCCTCAGGCTATACCACGGATACTGAAAACAGGGCTTTTGAAAGTACAAAGGAAGTATTGAAAGATAGCTACAGGGAGAATAATTTCACGCTGG
>CADBTX010000330.1 GCA_902797705.1 uncultured Lachnospiraceae bacterium
ATTGTTCTTTGTCAGCCATAAGGTAATTGCGACCGTTTCGAATACAACCAGCATAATGATCGGCATAGCATATTTCTTCATTTTTGCCTCCCAAACATACTTCGATTTGAATTATTCTATCATGAGCAACACAAATGTAAAAAGGGAGTAAAAAATCCACCGTCAGGTGTTTTTTTTATGAAGAGAAGGGGACTCGAACGTCGAGGCCGAATCTGGAAGCGATGAGAATTGACAGTCTTGGAATCTGCATATTATAATTAATCGTTGTTTTTTGTCTTTTTACTTTTGGAGGGTTTTTTATGAAAAAGAAACTTATAACAATGCTTTTAGCTCTGACTCTTACAATGACGATGTTAAACGGCTGCGGAGGCAAGGCTTCTGCTTCTGCTACTGCGGAAGTAAAGACAGAGGAGAAGGCTGATAAGCCTGAAAAGAAGGATACAGCTGAAGAAGAGGAAGTTGAAGAGCCTGAGGTAGAAGAGGAAGATTACGAAGAAGAGGATTATGAAGAATCCGATTATGAAGAGGAAGGTGATGGCAGCTTCACCCTTCTCGATGTTGATGAGTCAATGATCGATGTTGGAGCATACGGATCCGATACTGACGGCACCGAACTGGTATTTACCATGTTTACCGGCCCCGACGGGAATCATTATGTTTCACTTTTCGACTTTGACAATAATGAACAGTCCGGAGACGTGATCTGCGGACAGTACGAGGCTGAGTCCGAAGTTGATGAAGACGGTGACGAATGGACATATTTTGATGTGGAGGATGTATATACCGGAAAGCATTATTCGCTCGGTGCCTGTGAGAGACCTTCAACCAATCAGGTTGCTTTCTTTAACGCAAACGGTGATGTGATCGAGGGACAGTTCCTTACAGCAAGCGAGACCATCGATTATATGGCAAGCGCTGTTAATCTTATAAGCTGATAGTATTTCTCAGTCTTTAACGGGCAGGCAGTTTTGCCTGTCCGTATTTTTTTACGCAGAGCTTTCGGTCTGAGATACGCCGGGGCGATGCAATGAAATTCCAGCGGGATTTAGTGATCATAAGACAAAAGGTTATCCATGAGCGACGGCGGGCAGGAAAAGAAAAGATCTGTAATATTGAATATTATCCTCGGGATACTTGTTGCCTTCGGTGTTCTTTTTATCCTTATCATGTTTTTGCCTGATGATGAAGAGGATGCTGAGGAAGCACAGACTGAGACCGTGGAAACTGTTGCGGCGGAAGAGGATGATCCCGGGGAAGACCAATCTCCGGATGAAAACGAAGGCAAACACGAGATCGAACCCATTTCCGTCGGAACGGACGCAAAAAATGCCACGGTCATGATCTATATGAACGGATCCGATCTGGAGACCCAGGCTGGAGAAGCTACAACGGATATTTCCGAAATGCTTGAGTCCGGCATAGGAAGCAATGTCAATGTCATAATCCAGACCATGGGTACCAGAAAATGGCAGGATTTCGGCATTTCTTCGAAAACATCCCAGATCTATAGGGTAAATAACGGTGAACTGGAGCTTTTGGAGGATGATCTCGGACAGCTTGACTGTACCAGGAGTGAAACTCTCTCAAGGTTCATCAGTTACGGAAAAACGAATTTTCCCGCAGACAGATATATCTTTATCTTCTGGGATCATGGCGGCGGGCCGGTTTACGGCTTTGGTTACGACGAGTGGCAGGATGAGCAGTCGTCTTTGACGCTGGATGAAATGCAGAAGGCATTTCAGGAGAATTCAGACGTTCACTTTGATATCATTGGCATGGACTGCTGCATTATGGGTAATATGGAGACCGGCTTCGTCCTGGCTCCCTTTTGTAAATATGCTCTTCTCTCCGAGGATTTCGAGTCCGGGCTTGGATGGTCCTACAAAAACTGGATGGGATACTTTGAGGAGGACCCGGGAATGTCCACCCCTCTTCTCGGGAAGAAGATAATCGATTCTGTGATCAAAGCAAATGAAGAGGAAGAGGGTGGTGACTCCACCACCATGATAATGGTGAATGAACGCGCTGTTTCCGATCTGGCGAAAAAGTGGAGTGAGTATGCCTTTGAAAACCGTGACAGTCTTCTGGAAGTAAATTACAGCAAGCTTCATATGGCGCGGGGCAGGAGCTTTATAGCAAGTCTTGTGGAATCCTGGGGGGATGACATGAGTGACGTCACCATGTCTGATTATTACGTCAGCGATATACTGTCCATCGTTGAGAGCATTGGCGCGGAAGGGGAGAAGACAGAAAGCCTGAAGTCGGCTCTGAAGGCCTGTGTTGCGTATTTCGGACACACCTCGGATTCCAATGAGTTGACCGGGCTGGCGGTTTCGCTGCCCTATGGCGATCCGGATTATTATGAAGAACAGAACAGGATCTATACAAGATGCGGATTTGATCCGGAGTATATCAGATTTCTGGGGGATTTTGTAGATGCCGAGGGAGCGGATAACTACAATGACTACAGCGGATTCGAGGATTCCTGGGGAGGCTGGGGAAATTATGAAGAGGGTTTAAGCTGCTATGAAGGCGGAAACTGTCCCGCAAATGAAAACATGGATGACTGGACCTACGACTATGATGAAGAGGTCTGGTATCTTTATGAGGACGGCATACTCTATCTCTATGATGATGAAACCGATCTTACGTGCTATTATGATGAGTACGAAGATGAGTACTATTATTATGATGATGAATATGACGGCTGGTACCCTATGGAGGATTAAATGTTTGACAGGATAAAGAATGTGGTTGTGATCGCTCTGGCAACCCTTGGAGTTCTTTTTATAATACTGATGCTGATCCCGGATGACGAGGAAGAGGACAGGACGGAAGCACTGCAGGAAACAATAGAAGCGGAAGCAACTGAGGAGACCCGGGAATATGCTCTGTCGGAAGGAGCCAAAGAAGAGGAGACGGAGGCGACAGTGACGGAGGAGGCCTCTGATGAAGAGGACCGGGAAGAAAATGCTTCTCAGGTACCCTTTTCGGAAGATGACAGGGATGAAGAAGAACCTGAGGAAGAGACGGGTGATGAAGACAGCGGTAACAGGGCAGAGGTAATTATTCCGGATTCGGAGATTTCGGATTATAAAATGAAATTCAGAACAAGCACCGTAGATGGCAAAATCGTGGATCAGAGCATCTTTGAAGATTATGACATCACCATAGTCTATGTATGGGCGACTTATTGCGGAAACTGTATCTCGGAGATGGATGAATACGGAGCTTTTTATAAAAACAAGCCGGACAATGTGAATCTTGTGGGAATTGTCGGTGATGTTTACGACGGGATAGACAGTAATGTAAAATCGGCAGAAAATATCCTTTCCGACAGCGGAGCTGAATTTATGAATCTTGCGGTCAGTGACAGTCTCTATGATATTGCGGCTTCTATCCAGCTATACCCTTCATCCTTCCTGGTGGACAGAAAAGGACATATCATAGGCGGACTTCTGGAGGGGGCCCACTATGAGGACACCATGAAGGTACTGGGGGAATATGTATCTGAGACTTAACCGGTATAGCAGTCGAAATCCGGGATAAATCCGCTGTCCGAAGAAGTGATCTCCTGGATGAATGCGTTTTCTATGCCGATCTTTATGGCATAATCTGTAAGCCTGTCGTACTCGGCACGGCTTACTTTTCTTTTTAATTCGGGAAAACAATCCGGAATAGAATCCCCGGGGGTGTACTGGCTTAAGATACTGATGATTATCCGGTCTCCGTAGGTTTCATGCAGGTATTTAAGCACCTTCCTGGAATTATATACATGCTTTGGAAGCAGCAGATTTCTTACGATAACACCTTTTTTCAGCATGCCCTTTTCGTCATATTCGCATCCGGGCTGCTGCCTCACCATTTCACTAACGGCGAGACGGGCGACCTCCGGATAGTCCTCAGCGTTGGAATAAGCCTTTGCAAGTTCCTTTTCCGCATATTTGAAATCAGCAAGATAGATGTCTATCAGTCCATCAAGCATCCGGAGGCTTTCCCTGGTTTCATAGCCTGAGCAGTTGAAGACGAAGGGGAGATCAAAGCCCTCCGTCTTTGCCTTTTTAATTGCTCCTGCGATAGCGGGGATAAAATGATCGCCGGTCACCAGATTTATATTATGGGCTTTCTTTTCCCTGAGGTGATAAAAGATACGGATAAGTTCAGCGGTATCCGCTTCTTTTCCAGGCAGCAGATCCGGGCCGCCCTCTGCAGGGATTTTTGAGATCTTTTGATTCTGGCAGTAAACGCAGTGAAGGGAGCAGCCGGTGAAAAATACGGTGCCGGAGCCGTTTTCTCCGGAGATACAGGGCTCTTCCCAATGATGGAGTGAAACCCTTGCCACCCGGGGAGTAAGGCCCGAAGCGCAAACACCGTATGTTTTTTCCCTGTCGGCATTACAGTGCCGGGGACAAAGAACGCATTTCATGAGTGTGATTATATCATAGATCCATAAGTCGGGAATCGGAAATCCATGGGAGAATCCTTATTTTCAAAGGCCGCACCGGCTGGTCAGAAAAAAGGCGGTATGATATCATATCTGTAACTGCTTAGCGCCCTTTTGATCCATCGCGCGAAGCAGGAATTGATCAGCCGAATGCACGGTTCTATTCAGAATCCGAAGGGTTATGAATGGATACGAAAGATGATGGAAGTTTGAAAAATCCGCTAAGAAATCTGATACTTGTTATATCTGTTGTTTTCCTGATCTCCGGTCTTATGGCGGGGGAGTATCTGGATGTCTGGAGTAAGGCCGTGATGATCTGTATGGAGTGCATTGGACTGGGATGAGATTTAAGAGAAGGATCATTCAGCTTAGTACGGCTATTATTTATAACTGTAATCTGTCCGGTTTTTTTACCGGCAGGATCTATAAGGGAAAGATAAAGGGGGTCTGCACCCCGGGACTTAACTGCTATTCCTGTCCGGGGGCCGTTGCCGCCTGCCCGCTCGGAAGTCTGCAGGGAGCTGTTGCAAAATCCCGTTACAGGTTTCCGTTTTACGTTCTCGGGTTGCTTTTGCTTTTCGGTATCGTATTCGGCCGGGGAGTATGCGGTTTTCTTTGTCCCTTCGGACTGATCCAGGAACTGATCTATAAGATCCCGACACCGAAGATAAAAAAGAATATGGTCACTGGAAAGCTCTCGTATCTGAAATATCTGATACTTGTGCTGTTTGTCGTACTGATACCAATTATTGTTTCGGAGCCCGGCTTTTGCAAATATATCTGTCCTGCGGGAACTCTTGAGGCAGGACTGCCTCTTTTTTTCCTGGATAAGGGGATCAGAAGGGCTCTGGGGCTGCTCTTTTCATGGAAGGTTATGGTACTGGTTTCGGTGCTGCTTATTTGCATTCTGTTTTTCAGGGGGTTCTGCAGGTTTTTATGTCCTTTGGGAGCCATCTATTCTTTCTTTAATCACATGTCCTTTTTCGGGGTAGAGGTGGAACATGGAAAATGCAGTGGCTGCGGCGCATGCAAAGAGTGCTGCGGAATGGATATATCCCGTGTGGGGGACAGGGAATGCATTCAGTGTATGGAGTGCATCGATGTATGTCCGGAGCAGGCGATAAAGTGTAGAACGTTTTTTGATGAAAAACAATGATCGGAGACTTTTTTGCGGAAGAAATCGAAGGCTGTCCGCAATCTGTGCTATAATAGCGTTGTTGGTAGTTTCCTAAATACTAGTATGCCCGAAAGGAAATAAAAGTTGAGTGAAAGCGGATTATTCAGGAAGAAAAGCCTGGACAAAATATCATCTCCGGAAAAACTGAATGACTATATCTCCGTGACGAATCCCGGAATATGGCTCCTCCTTGTTGGTATTGCCGTAGTCCTTATTGGGGCGGTGATATGGGGGTTTTTCGGAAAACTGGAAACCAGGATAAAGGTTCCCGCTATTGTGGGGGATGAGGGGACTTTGCTTTACGTTGAAGCCTCCGAGATCTCCAAGATAAGGGGAGGACTGGAAGTGGAGATCGATGAAACGGAAGGCAAAGTCATATCCCTTGGTCTTAATGGAAGCAAGGCCTATGAGGTGCTGGGAGATCTGGCTCTTACGGAGTCCGGCTATTCTCCGGGGGACGTCCTCTATGAGGTAGAGGCTGAGATAGATATGCCAAACGGTATATATATGGCGGAAATAATCACTGACAGTGTGAGTCCCATGTCCTTCCTGCTGGACAATAATGAAAAGTAAAGGTGGAAGACTGAGTTTTATCATGTCTGATAATAATAGAAAAGGAAAAATCAAATCTCCTGTAAGCCATGGGGTGGCAAAGACACCTGTGGTGATGCAGATGGAAGCCCTGGAGTGCGGTGCAGCCTGTCTTGACATGATCCTTGCTTACTATGAGAAGTGGATCCCTTTGGAGCAGGTGAGATATGACTGCGGAGTGTCCAGGGATGGTTCCAATGCCAAGAACATCCTTCTCGCTGCCAGGAGCTATGGCCTGGAGGCCTCGGGATACAGACTGGAAGATGTGTCCGTTCTCAGAGAAGAAGGGTCTTTCCCTGCCATAATCCACTGGGAGTTCAATCACTTTGTGGTGCTTAACGGTTTCAAGGGAGACATGGCCTATATCAACGATCCGGCAAGAGGCAACGTTAAGGTACCCATAAAGGAACTGGACGAATCCTTTACGGGCATTGTGCTTATGTTTGAGCCCTCGGATTCCTTTGTAAAGTCCGGAAAGAAGAAGAGCATGGTGGATTACGCCATGAAGCGCCTTAAGGGCGCCGGGGTGGCGGTGGTCTTTGTTGTATTGACGAGCTTCATCACCTATTTATTCACTCTTATTGAACCTGTTTTCTCAAGGATATTCCTTGACAGGCTGTTGTCCCGGAAAAATCCGGAGTGGGCCAGCGGATTTATCCTGTTTTTCTCCATTTTCTGTGCCCTGCAGCTGATACTGAACTGGGCGCAGACGATCTATTCCCTGAAGATAAACGGAAAGATGGCGATCGTTGGAAATGCGACATATATGTGGAAAGTGCTGCATCTCCCGATGGACTTCTTTTCCCAGAGGATGGCGGGTGACATACAGTTAAGGAAAAACGAAAATGCCACCATAGCTTCTTCTCTCGTGGAGACCCTCACGCCTCTCGCTCTGGAGACGGTCATGATGTTCTTCTATCTTTTCGTCATGATAAGGTACAGCGTAGTCCTTACGGTTCTCGGGCTCCTTGGAGTCGTTATGGACGTGGTGATGGCAAGGGTCATTTCTTCAAAGAGGGTGAATATAACGAGAGTTCAGATGAGGGACTCCGGAAAACTTGCCAGCCTGACGGTGGCAGGAGTAGAGATGATGGAATCCATTAAGGCCGGAGGCGCCGAGAACGGATTCTTTGCCAGATGGGCAGGATTTCAGGCAAGTGTAAATACCCAGATGAATAAGTATATGGGACTTAATACTTATCTGGGAATGATCCCCCAGTTGGCCACATCCCTTCTGAATTCACTGATACTGGTCATCGGCATCGGCCTTACCATGAATGGACAGTTCACTCTGGGTATGGTCATGGCCTTTGACGGTTTCCTCTCTTCCTTTATGGGACCTGCCGAAAGCCTTATCGGTGCGGGACAGGTGCTGCAGGAAATGCGGAGCGAGATGGAAAGGGTAGAGGATGTTATGAGCTACCCTGAGGATAAAAACGTTCTTGAGAGGGAAACCGGGGAGGAGGAGTACCAAAAGCTTCAGGGAAATATCGAGTTAAAGCATATCAGCTTCGGCTATTCAAGGCTTTCAAAGCCTGTGATAAAGGATTTCAACATGAGTATCAAGCCCGGGAGCAGGGTGGCTTTTGTCGGCAGTTCCGGCTGCGGAAAATCCACATTGTCCAAGCTTATCGCGGGCCTCTATGATCCCTGGGAGGGTGAGATCACCTTTGACGGCAGACACATCAGGGAGATAGACAGAAACGTATTTACCGGCTCTGTTGCCGTGGTGGATCAGGACATCATATTGTTCGAGGACAGCATCAGGAATAATATCAAGATGTGGGATGAGTCCATAGAGGATTTCGAAATGATACTGGCGGCAAGGGACGCCCAGATCCATGATGATATCATGCAGAGAAACGGAGGATATGACCACAAGCTTATCGAGGGTGGACGGAACTTCTCCGGGGGACAGAGACAGAGGCTTGAGATAGCAAGGGTACTTGCACAGGATCCCACAGTGATAATCCTGGATGAAGCCACCAGTGCTCTTGACGCCAAGACAGAGTATGAAGTGGTAAAAGCCATAAAGGACAGGGGGATCACATGTATCGTCATTGCCCACAGACTCTCCACGATCAGGGACAGTGATGAGATAGTTGTGCTGGATCACGGGGAAGTGGTGGAAAGAGGCACCCATGATGAACTCTACAAAATGAACGGATACTATACCGAGCTTGTAACCTCAGAGTGATAAAGGGTTTTGTTCGGATTTGGAGAATGATAACAGTAAGGGATTATGAGTTGGTTTTCGGAACAGATAAAAATCAGAAAGCTTGAAGATGATGAGGTAATGGCTCAGGCCATGGCCGGTATGGCCGGGGTGGTTATGGGCACCAGGGCCGGTATCATGCTTAAGGATTCTCTTGAGCAGGCAAGGAGCGCCATGGACCTTATCCTTAAGTACTATGGCATTCGTCTTAAGGAATTCCCGGGAGAGGTAAAGGACCTGGACAGGGAGCTTGACAGGCTCTTACATCCCTTCGGCATCATGAAGAGGGTCGTAAACCTGGATAAGGGCTGGTATAAGGACGCCTTCGGGCCCATGCTGGGCTTCATGAAGGATGGGACACCGGTGGCTCTCATGCCCGGAAAGACCATGGGCTATGTCTATCGTGATGTCACAACAGGCAGGGATACCGCGATCAATAGTAAGAATGCCGAAAAACTGGAACGGGAGGCCATCTGCTTCTACAGGCCCTTTCCCTTAAAGGAGCTTAACGCTGTTGATATAATTAAATATATCATGGGCTGCTTTTCCTTTAACGACGTGTTATACATGGTCATAGTAACTGCTATCGCCACCATCATCGGGATGCTTGGGCCCAGGATCACCTACTGGATGTATTCCGATGAACTTGTGAAATCGGATAATTTCGGGAGTCTGGCGGCAGCCGGGATCTTCTTTGCTTCGGTGACGGTAAGTACCATCATAATAGGAGCCATAAAGGGACTGATCCTGGCAAGGATCAACAGGAAAAACCTGATCTGTCTGGAGGCGGCCTCCATGATGAGGGTACTGTCTCTTCCCCTGGATTTCTTTAAGGAGCTGGGATCCGGCGATATAACCCAGAGAATGAGCTATATCACGAGTCTTGGGAATACCCTGACCAATATGCTGGTTTCTACAGGACTTACATCTCTTTTCTCACTGGCCTATATCTTTCAGATCTTCAGATTTGCTCCGGTATTGGTAGTGCCCTCTGTTATCATCATTATCCTGAATGTCGGTTTTTCAGTGGTCTCTTCTCTTTTGGATATAAAGATCAGCAGGGAAAGGATGGAGGCCGCCACCGCGGAGAGCGGAATGACCTACTCCCTTATCAGCGGGATACAGAAGATCAAGCTTGCAGGAGCGGAGAAAAGAGCTTTCGGAAAGTGGTCCGGGGTTTATTCCAATATGGCAAAGTTTACCTACAATCCTCCGATGATCATAAAGATAAATTCTGTCATAAGCATGGGAATAGGGCTTGTGGGCCTTATCGTCATCTACTATCTGTCTATTGCCACCGGAATGACCGTTGCGGAGTATACGGCATTTAATGCGGCATACGGTATGCTTTTCGGGGCGCTTTCGGGATTGTTCAGAATGGCTCTGGATGTGGCAGGGATAAGGCCATTCTTAAAAATGGTGGAGCCGATATTTAAGACCGTGCCTGAGTTGAGCGGTAACAAGACACTTATCTCAGGACTCAGGGGAAATATCGAACTGTCCCATGTATATTTCCGCTATAGCGAGGATATGCCGTATATCCTGAATGATGTTTCATTAAAGATAAAAGCGGGCCAGTACCTGGCCATTGTGGGCAAGACAGGCTGCGGTAAGTCCACCTTTTTGCGGCTTCTCATCGGATTTGAAAAGCTGGGAAGGGGAGCCATATATTATGACGGAAGGGACATGAAAAATATCGATCTGCAGTCCTTAAGGAGCAGCATGGGTATAGTTCTTCAGAACGGAAAACTCATGAACGGCAGCATATATGACAATATCTGTATTTCTGAACCCTCTCTTTCAATGGATGAAGCCTGGAGTGCTGCGGAAATGGCCGGACTTGCCGATGATATCAGGGAAATGCCAATGGGCATGCAGACCATGATAAGCGAGGGAAGCGGAGGAATATCGGGAGGACAGAAGCAGAGGCTCATGATCGCAAGAGCCGTTGCGGCAAAGCCGAAGATCCTCATGTTTGACGAGGCCACCAGCGCTCTGGATAATAAGACTCAGATGGAGGTGACGGAAGCTCTGGAAGGGCTTAAATGCACAAGGATAGTTATAGCACACAGGCTGTCCACCATCAGGAACGCAGACAGGATAATAGTCCTTGAGGGAGGAAAGATAATAGAGGACGGAACATACGAAGAACTCATAGAAAATAACGGATTTTTCGCGGAACTTGTGGACAGGCAGAGATTGGATAAATAAA
>CADBTX010000331.1 GCA_902797705.1 uncultured Lachnospiraceae bacterium
AGTATATCGCATTCCGCTTCCTCAGCCCCGGTATTTGTCACGTTAAAATACAGCACCAGAAGCTTGTCCTTAGAAGTGGCAGGCTCTATGGAAAAGATCATATCAGCATCCGGATCATCTGCAGCAGGATAGGAATCCTGCAGAGCATGTCCCGAATATTCAACACTGAATCCCTGCAGACCTATGATGGAAGCGATGTCTGCATTCTGTGCTTCGAGAGCAGGGCTTTCCCCCTCATCTCCGGAAGACTCCGATCCTCCGGAACCGCCCTCAGGCGACTCCACTTCTTCAATGGCTCTTGTTGCTTCCTCCTTTGCAGCCTCTATCTCTTCAATGATCGAGGGATCATCCTTTATCACTATATCCTTAAGATCTGTAGGAGTCAGAGCCTTTAACGACCCTTTGACCGCGGAATTATGATCGCTTAAAACATCCGTGGAATAATTCACGATCTTCTTCGATTCGTCCTCACTAAGATCCACGAATCCTCCGCCGCATCCGGAGATCATAAGGGCAACGGAAATCCCAAGCACTATGAATTTGTGTAAATATCCTCTGTTCCTCATCTCACGCTGCCTTTTCCACCGTCTGCTCCCCCTGCGTCCAGTTCGAACCAGAACTCAACACCGTTATCGTAATTCACGGCGCCATAGCCCTTATTCAGGGCATCCATTATGGCCTTCACTATAGAGAGCCCTATTCCCGAGCCTCCATACTCCCTGCTTCTCGCCTTATCAACCTTGTAAAACTTTTCAAAGAGTCTGCCCAGCGCCTCCTCCGGCACCGGCTTCCCCGTATTAAAAACCGAAACCCTGAGATCATTCCCTTTGTCCCGGAACCTCACTTCGATACGCTTCGCTCTGTCTCCGGTAACGCCGGAATCCGCAGGTTCCTCGCAATAATGTATCGCATTGCTTAGATAATTCGTAAATACCTGTTCGGTCTTGAATTCATCAGACCACACATAATAAGGTTTGTCAATATCAAAATCTATACGTATACCCTGCTGGTCAATGATAAGCCTCTGGGCTTCGATGCACCCGCGGATAAGCTCCGTCAGGTCAAATCTTTCGAGATTCACCTTATCACTGCCGAATTCCAGTTCGTTCAAAGTCATAAGGTTCTTTACCAGTTTATTCATCTTGTCGGATTCATCTATTATAACACCGCAGTAATAATCCCTGTCTTCCTCCGACTCCGCCACCCCGTCCTTTAATCCCTCGGCGTATCCCTGAATAAGGGCAATGGGAGTCTTCAGCTCATGGGCGATATTTGAAAGGAATTCCAGACGCATATCGTTCTGCTTTTCCTTCTTCTCAATATCGCGTTTCAGCTCATTATTGGAGGTCTTAAGCTCGGACACGGTCTTTTCAAGGGTTTCCGACAGCTCATTCATGTGTTCTCCGAGAACCCCTATCTCATTCCTGCCTCCGCTGGTATACTTTGCTTCAAAATCCAGGGCCGACATCCTCTCGGACAGCTCAGCCAGTTCCCCTATGGGCTTCGTGATCTTTCCCGCCACGAACCATATGATGACTGCGCTCAAGCCCACCATGACAAAACCTATATATCCCAGGAATCTGTTTGAAACACCCACGCTCTCCCTTATGGAAGAAAGGGTGGTCCTCATGATTATTATGTCTCCGTTGGAAAGGCTGCCCCACAGTTCCAGATAATCGATACCCATTCTGGGATCATCGGCTATACATATCTCATATCGGTCATTTTTGTACAGGACAACAGTCTTTTTCTTTCCAAAGCCCGTATCAAAAACATGATCGAAAAGCCGGCCTATCATAAAATTATCATCCCCGGCGGTGGAAACAACGGTTTCAAGACCGGTGGTGACTATGGCGGCATTCAGATTTGATTCGGAACAGAGCTGAATAAAAGCATTGCGGAATTCCTCGCTCTCCGGATCCCCGGAGGAGATCAGCATATCCGCCTCCGCATATACCTTTTTCAGGCTGTTTTCCTTATCACCTATATAGTACTTCTGCAGAAAAAGGCTGTTGATTATCCAATAGACTCCGATGGTCAGTATCATCACCACGATGAAGATCACCGCAAATTCGGTCCTTATGGAATTTCTGAAGCTGAATCGCCCTTTCTCCTTCATCCCTTTATTCTTCTGCCCCGTCGCTTAAGATCTCGATCATCTCACGGACCATTTCCTCGTCTTTAAGCCGGAAAAGGAAATCCACTCTTCTGGAGGCTTCCATATCCACCTCTCCCTCTTCATCCAGAACGGGATTGCTGTAGGATTTACCCGTGGCAGATGTAAGCTCCCTCAGAGCTTCCAGCTGCTCGTCATCCACTATGCCG
>CADBTX010000332.1 GCA_902797705.1 uncultured Lachnospiraceae bacterium
AACTGCTTATAAGCTTCGGGGAATTCCTGCTCCATCTGTGCGATGGGCATGGGAGTGCGGACACCTGCAACCACGTCTTCACCCTGGGCGTTCTTAAGGAACTCACCCATAAGCTTCTTTTCACCGGTCGCGGGATCACGGGTGAAAGCAACACCTGTTCCGGACTCGTTATTTAAGTTTCCGAATACCATGGGCATAACGTTTACTGCTGTTCCCCAGCTGTAAGGTATGTCGTTGTCACGACGGTATACATTAGCACGGGGATTGTCCCATGAACGGAAAACAGCCTCAATGGCAAGCTTTAACTGCTCTACAGGGTCTGAAGGGAAGTCCTTGCCCAGCTGCTTCTTATATTCATCCTTAAACTGGTCAGCCAGTTCCTTGAGATCAGCTGCTGTAAGGTCTACGTCAAATTTAACGTTCTTCTTTTCCTTCATTGCATCGATCAGCTGCTCGAAGTACTTCTTTCCTACCTCCATTACCACATCAGAGAACATCTGAATGAAACGACGGTAGGAATCATAAACGAACCTTTCAAATGCGGGATCGGGGTTGCCCTTGATCATAGCAGCCACAACCTCATCATTAAGTCCGAGGTTAAGGATGGTATCCATCATTCCGGGCATGGATGCGCGGGCTCCGGAACGAACAGATACAAGAAGAGGATTGGTAAGATCTCCGAACTTCTTGCCGTTCAGCTCCTCCATCTTCTTAACGCCTTCCATTGCCTGACCCATGATCTCGTCATTGATCTTGCGTCCGTCTTCGTAATACTGGGTACATGCTTCGGTAGTAATGGTAAATCCCTGGGGAACCGGAAGCCCTATACTTGACATCTCTGCCAGGTTAGCGCCCTTTCCTCCCAGGAGATTCCTCATTGTCATGTCTCCTTCGCTGAACATATAGACCCATTTTTTTGCCATGTTTTTTCTTCCTCCATTCATCAATTGACTGTTACATGCTGCCGGTTAACTCCTGATCTCCTACCCGTACAGCATCGGTTAAAGCCGTTCTTTGGCTCACCGTTTTTCATTGTAACACAATACATCCCTGCACTCAAATTGTTTTATGACCTTTAATAAAGTGTTTATAAATGGTAGAATACCCAAATGGAAAACAGATTCAGAGTAATGATACTGCTGGCACTTTCGGTTCTGGCATCAATAGTCATCATATCCGCCGCAGCCCTTTATAAGTCCCGTCCCCTGAAGACCCTGGGGTACACGGACAGGGAGGAACTTGCCGGCATCCTTGTGCCCGAGGAAGAAAATCCCGGGCTTTTCTTCGATACAAAAGGATACATCGCAGGCAGCGGAGTATATATCTTTCTCCCCTGCACAGCTGACATGAGCCATCTCGTCTTCTACTCATTAGATCAGGAAGGAAACTGTCTCCAACGGTTCGAAAACGATTTCCAGGAATCCCCCTTCAATATAGAAGGGGTGGATATCTTCTGCCTTCAGTCCGACCTCCCTTCGGTAAATATAAGCATTTCCCCGGGATCCCCCACTTTGGAAGAGGTGGAGGCATCTGAGGACCACAGTGTCAGCACCCGTGGTGCCTTTGAACTCAGGACCCCCGAAGGTGGTATCATTGAAGAAGGCATGTCCCTCCGGGGAAGGGGGAACACCAGCTGGACCGAGGACAAGAAGTCCTATCAGGTGGAGCTTACAAAGCCGAAGGATATCCTTTCCATGGGAAAAGGAGAAAAATGGGTCTTTCTCGCAAACGCATCGGACCACTCCCTCCTGAGAAATGAAGTATTCCTTTCCCTTGCCCGGGATATGGAGTTAGAGTATACCCCCGAATTAAGACAGACCGACCTCTTTATCAACGGCGAATACAGGGGAGCCTACTCCCTCTGCACCAAGGTGGAGATCGGAAAGAACAGGGTTGATCTGAAAGAAAACGATTTCTTATACAGAATAGGCGTAGATCACGATAACTTCTCCTTCTTCCTTCACGATGATGAATCCAGAAAGGGAACAGAGGAAAGCTCCAGGATCTACGGAGAGATACGTGACTGCAAGGACCAAAAGACCATAGAAAGAGGCGCTCCCTACCTGATAGACGCCGTGGATAAACTCTATGATCCCTCATCTGACCTTTCCGGGATAGACCTTCCCTCTCTCGCGGGATTCTACTGGCTCCAGGAGTTTTCTAAGACCACGGATCCGGCCCTGAGGAGTGTCTATATGTACAGAAGGAGCGATGAGGACATGATGTATATGGGGCCTCCCTGGGACTATGACAGGACCGCCGGAATAATAGAAATGCCCTTCCGTGAGGAGGATTATATCTGGCCGGAGGGCTGGACCGCAAGAGAGCAGTCCTATTTCAGGTCCCTTTTTCAGAATCCCGTATTTCTGGAAGCCGTGGATTCAGCTTACAGGGATATGGATCTTTCCACTCTTTTCCACAGGACCGCCGAGGAGCTTCCGGAAAGGGTTGAAAAGATCAGCAACAGTGCCGAAATGAACTTTATACGCTGGAATGTCCTGAATCAGGAAGAAAATAACAAGGTGTCCTACGCCTTCGGCGATACAAGCTACGAGAGCCATGTAAAATGGCTGTCGGACTGGCTCAGGATGCGCGCGGACTGGATAGATGAGAATCCTATCTGTCAAACATCTGATAATACTGCATCCTCTGATAGTCAATGAGTTCATCTCCCCAATCGTCATGCATCACGGAATTTCCTTTATCGTCCACAAAGCGTACCGCCGAGACCACAGTGTGATCATTACTGAAATCCTTTAAGAAACTTCTGTAGGGAGACAGAGGGAAGCCCGCTTCCTCAAGCACAAGATTCCCGAGATAATTTGCGCTGGTCTCTATGTCCTGCTGCTCTTTGATATCGAAATTCGCCCAGATCAAAAAGGGAACGCGGTAGGTATTGATATAGTCCTCATCAGACAGGCCGTCCCAGTACTTTCCGTTCTCATCCCACATCACTTCAAAGGTAGCGGCCTCAGGCTGATGATCACCAAAGAAGACTATCATGGTATCCCTGTCTTCCTTCTCATACTTTTCTATCAGCTCCTTGAGAGCCATATCACTGTATTTAATGAGGGAAAGATAATTATCCATCTTAACCGCCCTCTCCCTTTCCTCCTCAGGGACATCAACAGTTATCATCCTGTCAAAATTATCGTAATCCTCCTTTGAATATCCGGAGTGATTCTGCATGGTGACGTTAAAGGAAAAGACCGGTCCATTCTTACCCATTTCCTCCATTTTATCCGAAACCGCCTGAAAATATGAGCTGTCGGAAATATAATTCCTTACATATTCCGGATCAAGGCCTTCGAAATATTCCTTAAAATACATCTCATCAAAGCCGAGAAGAGGATATACCCTGGGTCTGTCCCAGCCGTTTGCCTTGTAGGGGTGCGAAGCAAAGGTCTGATAGCCAAAGCCCTTAAGATAGGAGGGTATGGACTCTATGGCGTGTCTCACGTACTGCTGGAAAGCAATGCTCCCGTCCGGCAGAAATCCCATGGAGTTTCCCGTCAGGAATTCAAACTCCGTATTCGGGGTGTTTCCTCCGTTTACCGAAACATTGATATATCCGGTCACCGTATCCTCTCTTCCCTCCTGAAGGGAGTGGAAGAA
>CADBTX010000333.1 GCA_902797705.1 uncultured Lachnospiraceae bacterium
GGAATGCACTGCCTCGGCTGCCCGGCTTCACAGGGTGAGACCGTGGAAGAAGCTGCTATGGTACATGGTGTCAATGTAGATGATCTCGTCACAAAGATGAACGCTGTACCGGATGAGGAGTAAACTGGACTGGATGCCCTCATCCGTCACGCCTTTGGCGTGACACCTGTCTCGTCTCCCGACTCGGTCGTCGCTAAACGCTTGCCACTGGCAAGCAGCGACCCCAGAGGGGGAAGGCTTATATCGGCTTCCCCCTCTGGGGGAAGCTGTCAGACCATAGGTCTGACTGATGAGGGCTCACGCATCATTTTCTTCGGCTTCGTCTCCTGAGCTCTCATCATCATTCCGACTCTCATCCTCATCATCGGAGTCATCATGATCATCCTCATCATCCGAATGTTCTTCTTCCTCTTCTTCTGAGCCTTCATCCGTTTCTTCCGGCTTTTCAGCGTTTTCAAGGGTTTCCTCCGCAGTGCCGTAACCGGAGTATTTTCCTGTCCAGTAGAGGTAGAATACGTGGTGCCCTATTATCGTTCCATGGATTCCCGGGACTATGGTTCTGAAGAACAGGCATTCGCCGATATTATTCTGACCCGACATGGCGGCTCTTGCAGCCTTGTAGCACTCTGCATTGGCCCCCTGGGATAAGACGATGGCGAATCTTCCGCTGGATACGGGCTCAAACTGTCCGGGCTGGTAGATAACGCCGGTGATAGTGTCGGGGAAAGCGCCGCTCATTACACGGTTCATAACTACAGCACCAACCGCAACCTTTCCTGCCCAGGGTTCTCCTCCGGCTTCACACTGGATAAGCGCCGCCAGAAGGTCTTCTTCGCCTGCGCCTATCGATACCTCATCCAGGGATCTCTTTGCCATTGCCTGGGACTGCCGTGCCAGCTCTTCTTCCTTTTTTAGCTGGGCTTTAAGAGCGCTGACGGTATTCTTTGCGGCTACAAGCTTTGCCTCGTAGGCGAGGGCTTCGGCCTCCGCTTCGGAGATCTCACCGGCATAAGCCGTGATGGTGTTTTTGGTGTTGTTTACAAGCTCCTGGACCTTGCTCTGCTCGGCAGATGCGTCTTCCTTAAGCCCGTCCAGCTTTTCTTTATCTTCTATAAGGGTTTTCTTCTGCTCCTTGATCTCTGCAACGAGATTCTTATAGCTCTCCAGCATTTCCTGATCGTACTGGTTTACACGGGAGATATATTCCGCACGGTTAAGGAAATCACTGAAATTAGTGGTCTGGAGGAAGAGCTCCAGATAGTTTTCCTTACCCTTTTCGTACTGGGTACGGATCCTTGCCTTTATGTATTTGTATTGGTTTGCGGCATTCTGCTCCGCTTCTTTAAGAGCGGCTTCTGTCTCATCTATCTCATGCTCTTTTTCCCTGATATCGGACTCGATATCGGTCAACCGGTCAGAGACGTTTGCGAGCTTATTATTCAGGTCAGAGAGGTTATTTTTTAATTCACTCTGGGTGTCTTTAAGATCCGATATCTTATCCGACGTTTCATCCAGCTTGTCTTCAGTATCTTCCTGGGTCTTTTTGGCCTCTTCCAGTTTCTCTGATGTACTCTTTTCAGCGTACACTAAAGAACCTCCGGGCACGATGGCTGCCGACAGGCTAAGAGACAGGCTTAAAATGAAGATCATGGACTTTTTCAGGATATTCCGGAGCTTCAAACAGACAGATCCTCCATCTCATCAATACGGCGCTGATGCCTGTCTACCTTGGAGAAATCCTCCGTGAGGAATGTGTCCGTAATAGATTCGGCAAGGCCGGGGCCTACGATATTAGCACCCAGAGCCAGCACATTTGCATCATTATGAAGACGGGTCATCTTAGCCATCAGTTCATTGGTGCAAAGGGCAGCTCTGATACCGGGAACTTTATTCGCTGCGATGGATATACCGATACCTGTAGTGCAGATAACAATGCCTCTGTCTGCTTCGCCTCTTGCAACTGCATTGGCAACGGCATGCCCGTAAACCGGATAATCGCAGGATTCTTTGGAATAGCATCCTTTATCATCTATTTCATAGCCTTTTTCCTTAAGGTGGGCTATGAGATATTCTTTCAGATCGTATCCGCCGTGATCGCTTCCTATTGCTACTTTCATGTAAACCTCCTTTATTTAGATCCTTCGCTGGCGCTCGGAATCTATGATTTTGTGTCCTGCCGCCCTGATAAGGCGGTTCATTATAGCAGGACCGATATTCGGAGTATCAAATTCTTCCGTGTATATAATATCAATATCTTCTTCATCCATGGCCCGTAATACGCTGAAAAGATTGTGGGCAATGGATGCTTCGTCTGCTCTGCTGCCGACAGAGACCACGAGATCCGCGGAATACTCATTCCTTGTCTCGTCTGTAGCTATTACAGCGGTTTTTATACCCTTACTGCGGTTTTCAGACGAAAGGCTGTTGATCTTATCGGTTACACTGTCAAGCTCACCTCTGACTATGTAGAGCTCGCCTTTTGGCGCGTAATGCTTGTACTTCATGCCGGGAGCCTTGGGGTGTGCATCCGGGTCCACTGTTCCCTCTATGGAGGGGTCGATTTCCACATCTCCCACCACCTCATTCAGCATGCTTAGGTTTATTATCCCGGGGCGGAGGAGACAGGGCCTGCTGCCTGTCAGATCCACTATTGTGGATTCTATACCTATTCCGACCTCACCGCCGTCTATGATGAGAGGGATCCTTCCGTTCATGTCCTCGAAAACATGGGCTGCGGTTGTGCAGCTGGGTCTTCCGGATCTGTTGGCGCTGGGCGCCGCGATAAACCCACCGGAAGATGAGATAAATTCAGATGCAATGGGGTTAACGGGCATCCTGACAGCTACTGTATCAAGGCCGCCTGTAGTTTCCCGGGGTACCAGAGAGGATTTGGGCAGGACCATTGTGAGCGGTCCGGGCCAGAACTCTCGTGCAAGCTTCACTGCTTCTTCGGGAAATGAATCCGTGATCTTATATACATCTTCTGTTTTTGAGATATGTACGATCAGAGGATTATCGGAGGGCCTGCCTTTAGCGGAATATATCTTCCTCGAGGAATCGGGATTTAAGGCGTCTCCTGCCAGACCGTAGACGGTTTCCGTTGGAATGGCTACAAGTCCGCCCGAGCGTATTATGAGACCTGCCTCGGACATGACTTCTCTGTCACGTACAGGGTCTCCGTATGCTTTGACTATTTTAGTTTCCATTTGCATATGCCGATATATCGTCCCATACAGAACTGTCTTCCAGACCAAGCTTCCAGAATGCGGCACCGGCCAGAGATTTGCTGTTCATGATACTCAGCTTAGCTGCCAGTGACTGTTCATCTTCCAGCCATACCTTCCAAAGAGAGCCCCGCATTTCGAATTCACCGTAATTGCAGCCGGCACCGTCATCCCATGCGGGTGTAACGCCGTGGCTTTCAAGTATTGCAGCTGACTCGGTCATGCTCATTGCCTGGGTGCTCTTTACAGTTCCGTTATCGGTCTCCCATATCCTTGTATAGAAGGGAAGACCATTGATGACTTTGGATGCGTCCACATCCATAAGGGTTTTATCTATGCCGTTTTCCACGAAGCCGAGAGAAGCCACGGGACCGGCTTCGGTTGATGAAGCGTTATGCTCGTCATAGCCCATGATGATAACGAAATCACATACCTTTCCCTGTACTTCACGGTGGTAATGCTGGGAATAATTCTCAGGCACGTAATTATCAACAGAGAAAATGAGACCGGCATCATGTGAAGCAACAGAGAGCTCCTTTACAAACTGTGCAAAGTGTTCTCCGGTCTCGCCTGAGAGCTCCTCGAAATCGACGTTGATACCGTCAGCGCCACAGTTCTTTACGCTTGAAACAAGGGCTTCTGTCACACGCTGCCTTTTGGAAGTATAGGAAAGTACTTCATAGGTATCGGCAGCGGGGCTGAATCCTTCGGTATTGAAATTGTCGATAACCGCCCAGACCTGTTTCCCGGCATTATGTGAAGACTCCACATAGAAAGTGCTTGAATTGTCCTTTAATCCGCCCTCGGTATCCGTAAGGGAATACCAGGTGGGAGATAATACATTTATGGCAGTATCTTTTGCGAGAATGTCACCTACCAGGTTATTCGCATCCTGATTCATGAGCTGGTGCCAGCCCAGGATCACCTTCTCGTTGAAGGCAGTGGAAGGAAATACCATTTCAGCCACGTTTGAAGGTGCAATGTCTTCTGTATCCTTATAGTCGCCAAGATCCTTATTTTTAACAAAGCCAGTCAGACCTTCACTGTTTTCGACCTTTGTCCATTCGTTTCCCGCTTCAAGAATGCGGACCGGATCGCTCTCATTTAGAATCGCGGCCACGTCACTTTTTTTGTCTGCGCTTACGAAAAGTCCGGTTTTCCTGACAACAGAAGCGGATGAATATTTCCCCCAGGAATTTCTGATAACGATATAGGGTACATCTTTATCGAGATATTCCGCATAATCCATGTTGGTGTATTTACGTACCAGAGATGAAGAGAGACAGAAAATACCGTCGATCTCTTTAGCATCGCTGCCTTCCTCGATCCTGTCTGTACCTTCGGGAGTTGTATATAGAATGAGCCCTTCGTTTTCATCGTGATAAAACCAGTCATTAAGCTCGGACTTTATGAATTCATATGGCAGATATACTTTTCCGTTTTCGTTAATGGCCTTTGTCTCAGTGATATAGGCATCATTCAGGATAATCCCTGCTTCATTACCCTTTAAGCCGCCGAATGCCTCGGAAATGTCCGCATTAACCTCTATATTATTAAGCCCCGGGAATGAGTGATTTCCAATGCTCAGTGA
>CADBTX010000334.1 GCA_902797705.1 uncultured Lachnospiraceae bacterium
AAGAAAACAGTATATTCGGAGGGGATACCACCTGCGTTATGGTGGAAACGGAACGCACCGTTTTATTTCTCGATGCCGGTACCGGCATACGAAACGCCGGATATGATCCGGATAAGAAGATCGCGGTGCTTATTTCGCATCCTCACGCAGACCATCTTCTTGGTCTCCCCTTTTTCCCATATTTAAGTAAAAAAGATCAAAAGGTAGATATCTGTTCCACGGTGAAGAACTGGCTGGATACCTTTACCCAGGTGTCGAGGCTCATTTCCCCGCCTCTATGGCCCTGCGGGATACTGGATTATCCTGCAGATGTGAGCTGCCGGGACCTTAGTTTTCCCTGTACCATAGGGGATATAAGGATTACGGGACTTCCCACCGGTCATCCCGGAGGCAGCACAGTTTACCGTCTTCAGGGAGACGGGGGAGATCTGGTATTCGCAACGGATTATGAACATTCCCCTTCCGGTGACGAAGAACTCATACGCTTTGCTTCCGGAACGGATCTCTTACTCTATGACGGCCAGTACACCCCGGAAGAGTTTGAAAAGAAAAAGGGCTACGGCCATTCCACTCCGGAGCACGGAGTGTATATAGGAGAAAAGTGCGGCGCCGGTATCGTAAGGATGGTGCACCATGATCCGATGCATGATGACAGCATGCTCTTAAAGATGGAAGAGAGTATAAAGACTGACACGACTGCTTTTGCGAGACAGGGAGAGATCATATGGCTTCAGAAATAGGCACGGAATACACCCTTGACAGTATGATAGGTATCGTTTTAAGCCTCAGTGCCGAAAAGGATTTTGATACCCTGATGGGCAGGATACTGGACGAGGCCATGGGTATCTGCAATTCTGACGCAGGCACCGTGTACCTTAAAGAGGAGGATCATCTTATCTTCCACACCGTATGCACAAAGTCAAAGGGCGTATACGCAGGGAGAAATGAGAACCTGAAGATCCCTCCGGTGCCCCTTGACAGACACCATGTCTGTTCCGTTGCCGCAACTGACAATAAGAAGATAAACCTTCCGGATATCTACAGCTCCCTGGAATATGATTTTTCCGGAGCCAGAAGATATGACATAATGAACGACTATCATACCAGCTCCATGCTGGTGATCCCCATGGCGGATGAAAAGGATGAGGTCATCGGGGTCCTTCAGCTTATAAATGCTCTGGATAAAGATGGCGGCATAATCCCCTTTGATCCAAAGTACGAGAATGTGATCTCCGCTCTTTCCTGCCTTGCGGCGGTGAGTATAAATAACCATAAGCTGGCTCAGGAGATATCGGATCTTTTGCACTCCTTTGTGAGCGTAATGGTTGAGGCCATTGATACCAGAAGCCCCTATAACGCAAACCACACCCGGAACATGGTGCGTTACGCGGAAAGGTTTCTTAATAGCAGTGAAAGCGTATCCGCCGGCTGGGAAATGGATGAGGGGAGAAAGGACGCCTTTTTAATGAGCGTCTGGCTCCACGACATAGGTAAACTCCTGGTCCCTCCCGAGGTACTGGATAAGCCTGACCGGCTGGGGAAAAAGAAGGACAGGATAAAGACCAAGATCGAGATCACCAGATTAAAGACTGAGCTAAGGGAGTACAGCGATCCCTCCTCCGGGGAAGAGGGGGCAGCGCTTAAGGAAAAGCTGGACAGAGCCTGGGAGCTTATAGAAAAGACTAATACCGCGGGATTCGTGGATGACGATACCATTGCAGCCCTGAAGGAATATGCTCTGATCACCTGTGAAACGGAGTATGGGGAAAGGGAACCGCTTCTCAATGATGAGGAGCTGGAAGCCATAACCGTGAGAAAGGGCACCTTAACCGCAGGAGAGAGAAGTGAGGTGGAGGGCCATGTCAGATATACCAGAAAACTCCTTGATAAGATGGGCTTTAAGGGCCTGTACAAAAGGGTTCCCTTCTGGGCGGGATCCCATCATGAGCTCTTAAACGGAAGGGGCTATCCGGAAAAACTTTCCGGTGACGATATCCCAAAGGAGACAAGGCTCCTTACCATAATCGATATCTATGACGCCCTGACAGCGGAGGATAGACCGTATAAGCCTCCCATGCCGGCCGAAAAGGCCTTTTCGATCCTGGAGAGCATGGCGGAGGAAGGAAGTATAGATAAGGAACTGTTAAGACACTTTAAGGAGAGTGAAGCCTGGAAAAAGCCTGAATAAGCTTTTTCGAATGCAAGGGAGAAAAGATCTATGAGTACGACTGAGGCAGCAGCTAAAGGAATGGAAACAGAAGAGGAAAGCAAAAAAAAGAAGAGACTGATCATAGCCCTGATCATCGGTATTTTACTGCTTCTTGCCATAATCTTATTCTTTATCTTCGGAAGGAGAGGCGTAAGCGCCGTGACCATGAGGATACAGAGACTGGTGGGAAATGTCACCCTCTCTGTGGACGGAAAAGATCAGAGCATCAGGGAGGAGATGCGACTTGGAGCCGGTCAGACTGTCGCCACTGCGGATCAGAGCCTTATCATGGTATCCCTGGATGAGACAAAGCTCATGACCATGGAGCAGAACAGCGTTGCCGACATAAAGACCCGTGGGAAAAAGCTGGAATTCGATCTTAAAGAGGGCGGTCTCTTTTTCAATGTGACTGAGAAGCTGGAAGAAGGGGATCTCAACATAAATACCTCCACCATGGTCTGCGGGATCAGAGGTACCTCGGCCTATATCGGCAGGGATGCTCTCGGGCATGAGATACTGATGGTGACTGACGGAGTCGTAAAGGTGATCGCTACAAACCCCGTGACAAAGGAACAGGTTGAGGTGGAGGTTACTGCGAGAGAGATGATAACCGTCTACCTTGATGAAGAGGCAGAGGGGGATAAGACCATATCCATAAAGAGAGCCTATTTCAAAGAGGAGGATCTGCCTCCCATTGCTCTTAACGCAATTGAAAAGGACCCTGAGCTTCTTGACACCGTGGTAAAAGCAACCGGCTTCTCAAGGGAAAAACTGCTGGCTCTGGCGGAGCTTTCCTCCGAAAAGGGAGTATCCATGTTCGGAAGGGCTGAGGGTGAACTGGAGGCGCTGGGAATAGAGGATTCCATACCCTTTATGGGGGCAAAGGCCCTTGACTTTACCAATGCCGCAAAGGAGGCTTTAAGGATCTCAGGAGACGATCTGGAGCTTGAGATCCGGATACTTAAGGGTTACAGGGAAGACGGCGGGATCAAGGATCCTGAAGAGGAAAAGCCGCCTGTAGAAGATAAGGCTCCGGAGGAAAAGGCTCCGGATAATGAGGAAGAGGTACTGGAGGGAGGAGATGAGAATGCCGCGGATAACCTTCCTCCCGAAGAGGACAACAATGACTATGTGAAAAATGCCATTGCGGGAGTGGACGAAAATGGCATCATTACCTTGAAGGACGGCATCAGATTCGATCCTGTCTTCTACGCCGCTGCAAATGCGGACGTTGTGGCAAAATACGGTACGGAGCCGGAAGGGCTCCTTAAGCACTGGCTGGATCACGGCAGGGCTGAGGGAAGACCGCCCATCGCGCCGGAGGGCCCTGTAATGCCTGCAGGTGATGTAATAGCTGTGGCTGATGCCGGAGGAACGGGGGATAATCCCCCTGCAGATGGCGGCGGAGAAAGCCTGAACAGTGATTCCGGTGATGGCGGATCGGAAGATGAGGGATCCTCGGATGAGGATTCGGATGACGATGACAGCCATCATAAGAAGAAGAAAAAGAAGAAGGATAAGGACGAGGATAAGGACAGGAGCAGCAATAATAACAACAACAATAATAATAACAACAACAATAATAACAACAATAATAATAATAACGATCCCGGAAACGGAATAAAAGAAAATGATGACGGGACATTTACTCTGAGCGGATCCGCGGGAAATGGAACAATATCCAAGTCTGATGACAGCAATACAATTAAAGTTGTGGAGGGATATGTAAATCTGCCAATAACCATAGATGGAAAAGAATACTCTTTCGAAAGTGTAGACTTAGAGAATGAA
>CADBTX010000335.1 GCA_902797705.1 uncultured Lachnospiraceae bacterium
CAGTCATTTCAGCAGTATAAAACTCCTTTCATATTCAGGTCCGTTAAAGGAAAGACCGTAAGGATCTCTGACGGACCCAAAGTCTGTTTATAATTTTACAGTATTTATACATTTTACGCAAACGTATAAGATGATAACTATAATGCCGGGGTTTCTGAATTAATACACTTATATCATAAAGCATCAAGTTGACAGTTTGAAGTATAATAAGTATTGTATACGAAGTGAATAATTATGACTTCTTGCGGATGAAATCGGAAATAATCCGCAAGAATCCGGCTTCGCTGGACACGCCGGTCAGCAAGCTGACCGCCTGGTCAATTACGATTCTTGTTTTTCTGATGAAAAACAAGAATCTATGCAATAGGAGGATGGATTATGAAAAAACTGACAGCAGTATTGCTTACATTATGCATGACAGCGACACTTACAGCCTGTGGCGGCGCAAAGGGCTCCTCGGGGGCAGATGCCGGCGGAATAAAGACAGTTACCAGCGGAAAGCTCACGGTTGCTACTTCACCGGATTTCGCACCCTATGAATTCTATGCGGTGGATGAGAACGGAACACCCGAGCTTGCAGGCTTTGATATCGCTCTTGCCGGGTATATCGCAGATTATCTAGGACTTGAACTGGAGGTGGTTCCCATGGACTTTGACGGAGTCCTTATGGAGCTTCAGACAAAGTCTGTGGACATCGGTATTTCAGGTCTTTCACCGGATCCCAAGCGTGAGTCCATAATGGATTTCTCCGACATTTATTATGAAGGTGGACAGTCCTTTGTATGCAAGAAGGACAATGCGGATAAGTTTAAGAGCCTTGAGGATACCAATAATCCGGACTATGAGATCGGAGCCCAGACCGGTTCCATCCAGGTGGATCTTGCTGAGACCAACAGCCCCAATGCTGATATAATCCAGCTTACAAAGGTTACGGATATTGTGGGAGAGGTTATCTCAGGAAAGCTTGACGGCGCATACATCGAGACCCCGGTTGCTGAGAGCTATGCCAAGAATTATCCCGATCTCTACGTGGCCCTTCCCGTTCCCTATGATGCAGCAGAAGGATACGCCATCGGCGTCAGCAAGGGAAATACGGAACTTCTAAATAAGATCAACGAAGCCATCGCCAAGGTCAAGTCCGAAGGCAAGATGGACGAATTCGTTGCTACTGCAAATGAGCAGGCAACCGGAGAGATCATAGAGGGACTTTTAGACAGCGACAAGTAAGAAAATGGATAATTTTATTAAAATAGAAAACTTTTCAAATATAACCCCCTACGCCTCACTTTTCTGGCAGGGGACCCTTGTCACCATTTTGTTATCACTATTCACGGTGGTGATAGGTTTTATCCTCGCCCTTATCCTTTCTTCAATGAGGATGAGCAGATTCTACCCCCTTGCCTTTCTGGGGCTGGATGCTGAAGGACATCAAAAGGAGGACGGGATCGGAGCTGCCCTTGGGAAGTTTAATCCTTTAAGCTTCATCGCCACGGCCTATGTGGAGATACTCCGTTCAACCCCTGTACTGGTGCAGGTCGCCATAATTTATTACGGGGTCTTCGGAGCGCTTATCGAGCTCCCAAGCTTTACTTTCCTCGGATTTATAAAATTTGAGAGATTCTTCCCGGGAGTTGTGGCTCTCGGGATGAATTCCGGGGCATATCTCTGTGAGATCATGCGTTCCGGTATCCAGTCAATAGAGATCGGCCAGACTGAGGCCGCGAGATCCCTGGGAATGAGTCAGTTCCAGAATATGCGTTATATCATACTTCCCCAGGCCATAAAAAATATCCTTCCTGCCATCGCAAATGAATTCGTTGTGATCATCAAGGAATCGGCCATCACCTATACCATCGGCGTACAGGATATCATGTCTGCTGTCAATGCGGTAAGGGGCGCAACCTTCATAATCATCGAACCCCTGCTGGTGGCAACGGCGATCTATTTCTGCCTGTGCTTCCCTACCAGCAAGATCATTGCTTACTTTGAAAGGAGGATGAGCCGTGGAGACAGGAGATAAGCTGATCTGTGTCACAGATCTGGAAAAGCACTACAATAAAGGCGCCATCAAGGCTTTGGACGGAGTGACGGTCACCATAAACAAGGGCGATGTCATTGTGGTCATAGGTCCCTCCGGCAGCGGCAAATCCACCTTCTTACGTTCCCTGAATCTTCTGGAGGAACCAACGGGAGGCTCCATTGTCTTTAATGATGTGGATATCACAAAGAAAAAATACCGGGATGAAAACGGAAAATGGGTGAAGGTCAATATGGATCTGCACCGCCAGAAAATGGGCATGGTCTTCCAGCATTTTAACCTCTTTCCGCATAAGACCATTATGGAAAATATGATCCTGGCTCCGGTAAAGGTTAAGAAGGAAGATGAGGCAGCCGCTCGTGAGAGAGCTCTTAAGCTTCTTGAACGGGTGGGATTAAAGGACCGGGCCGATGCTTATCCCATACAGCTTTCCGGAGGTCAGAAGCAGCGTATCGCCATCGTCCGTGCTCTTATGATGGAGCCTGAGGTCATGCTCTTTGATGAGCCCACCTCTGCGCTTGATCCGGAAATGGTGGGAGAAGTGCTGGATGTTATGAAGGATCTCGCTAAGGAAGGCATGACCATGGTGGTTGTGACCCACGAAATGGGATTCGCAAGGGAAGTTGGAAACCGGATCCTTTTCATGGCGGATGGAAAGCTTCTTGAAGAGGGAAGCCCAGAGGAGATATTTGAAAAACCAAAGCACCCAAGGCTCAAGGAATTTTTAAGCAAAGTACTGTAAATATTACCGAAGAAAAAAAGCATGTTATTGAAAAAAGATCCTGTGATCTATATTGTGAGTTATTAAAGGAAGAAGGCTTCTCTGTCTCCAAGGGTATATGCGGGATAGAGACGGCCTTTTCTGCTTCCTTCGGAAAAGGAAGACCTTTTATCGGAATACTTGCGGAGTATGATGCTCTGTCAGGACTTTCCCAAAAAAGAGGCATAGCCGAAAAAAGACCGGGTCCATTATGCAATATTAGATTCAGGAGGAGTGAGCCCAAACGTAGTCCAGCCCGAGGCCCGGGTACAATATATGGTGTGCTTCTCTCATGTGAAGGATGCTCTTGATCTTCAGAAAAGAATGGATAAGATCGCTGAAGGAGCGGCTCTCATGACAGAAACCACCTTTGACAGGACTCTTGTGGACGGTCTTTCGGAGATCGTGACCAACCGCAATATAGAGGATGTGCTTTATTCCAACTTTTTGGAGCTTGGAGTCCCGGAATTTATCGAAGAAGAACTGGAATTTGCATCAAATCTTGCAAAAACCTATGGATAATTGGCAAATGCCCAAAAAGAACTTTTAGAGAAAACAAAGGACGGATATTTCTGTCCTGTGTTATAATTGATCTATGTTTGATCTTCGAAAGAACATTATAACAAAACAATTCCTGGTGACCATTCTGGTTATCTTTTCTCTGCAGGCCATCATGCTGATAATCATCTTCAGCGATTTTTTCAGATTTTCGGCAGCGGATATCAAGGCGCTTAGCCTCAGTAATTTAAAAAGTCAGGCTTCACAGGTTGAAGAGTATTTAAGTAAGGGCGGCAATGTGCTCTGGTTTGCCTGCGATTCCGTTGACTATCTCCTTAAAACCGGCTCTGATGACAAGATAGAGGCATACCTTTCATCGGAAACAAAGGAGATGCAGAACCGTTCTGACAGGAATTTTACCGGACTGTACGGAGTGATCGGCGGGAAATATATGGATGGCTCCGGCTGGATACCTCCTGAGGATTATGATCCTTATGAACGTGACTGGTACAGATCTGCGATTGAGGCCGGGGGCGAGACTGTGCTCACGTCTCCATATCTTGATGTCCAGACCGGACAGATAGTGGTTTCCTACTGCCGGATGCTTTCCGACGGAGAGAGCGTTCTTTCTCTGGATATAGTTATGGACGGAGTCCAGAAGATAACCGAGGAAATGACCATGGGTAATATGGGCTACGGTTTTATTGTGGACAGTAACGGTCTGGTGGTGGCCCATTCAGAAAAAAGCGAGATCGGAAAGAATTATAATGATGATCCGGAAAAAGCCTGGTTAATGAAGCAGGTTACGAGTAATGATGTAAATGAATTTGAGATGATCCTGGATGGTGTGGACTCCACGGTATTTATGGACACCATAGAAAGGGACTGGCACGTATTCATAGTTGCGAATAACAACCTTCTTTACAGTCAGATAAGGATGCAGGTGGTGGCGGGTGTACTGATCTCGACGCTGATCTTTGCCATCATCGTGCTGTTCTCATTGTACTCTATAAATAAGATCATAAGGTCCGAGGAAAAGGGCGAGCATATATTCTCACGTATGGAGGAAATGAATGAGAATATCATCCGTTCCCTGGCGTCCACCATCGACGCGAAGGACCGCTATACCTCCGGTCATTCCCAGAGAGTTGCGGATTACGCCGTCCGTATTGCGAAAAAAATGGGTAAAAGCGAGGAAGAATTAAAGATAATCTATTTTGCAGGTCTCCTGCATGATGTAGGTAAGATCAGGGTTTCAGAGGCGGTCATAAATAAGCCCGGAAAGCTTAATGAAGAGGAATTTGACGCCATGCGGGTACATCCTGTCAGCGGCTATGACATCCTTGCCGGTATCCATGATGA
Organism: uncultured Lachnospiraceae bacterium; assembly: GCA_902797705.1. GTDB lineage: Bacteria > Bacillota > Clostridia > Lachnospirales > Lachnospiraceae > NK4A144. Next base: position 4,659 of record CADBTX010000335.1, read on the forward strand.
CGTCAGGATCGGCTATGCCGCCAAATATCATCACGAACGCTATGACGGCAAAGGTTATCCAAACGGCCTTGTAGGCGAGGATATTCCCGAGATCGCCAGGATAATCGCCGTTGCGGATTCATACGACGCCATGGCAAGCGACAGAAGCTACAGATCGATGCTGCCCCAGGATAAGGTCAGAACTGAGATCTTAAACGGAAAAGGTACGCAATTTGATCCAAAGATCGCCGATATCATGCTGCAGATCATTGATGAGGACAATTCCTACGAATTAAGGCAGAAAACCGGACACCAATGGAACATACTGGTGGTTGACGATGAACAGATGAATATCCTTGAAGTAAAACACATTTTTAAGGATATGGATGAAATGAACATCCTCACCGCCACGGACAGGAAACAGACAATGGAGCTTCTAAGCGCCGCAGATATCGATCTGATCCTTTTGGATCTGAAAATGCCTGATGTGGACGGTTTTACACTTTATGAAGAGATCCGTAAGGATTATTCCATGCCTGTGATCCTTATGACCGGTGACAGAAGCAGCGAAACCCTGAACCGGATCATTGATCTGAAGATCGACGACTATCTGACCAAGCCGTTAAATGCCGCGATCACCAGGGAAGCGATCCACGGACTTCTTCATAAAACATTCGGATAAAAATCATATGGATAAAACAAAGGCCTCACAACCTGAGGCCTTAAATTATGATCCGTAGATCCCGGATTAGATTCCCGTAGCTAATATCCCGTAGAAAACACGTTCAAATATTCGTATAATTTATATTATGCGAACACATTGCTATCTCTTCTGATGGTCTCATCTTTTGATCTAATACAACTGTAAGAACCTCAGCC
>CADBTX010000336.1 GCA_902797705.1 uncultured Lachnospiraceae bacterium
AATAAGATAGCCATAGGCCAGGGCTACAGGGGTCAGTCCCTGTCCTGCCCCGGAGTGGGAAACTGCACGGCTTCATTTGCGAGCCATGCCCCGGGCTGCCCCGCTGTCACAAGGGATATATTGAAATATCTTAGAGAATACGTCTGACGGATGGTCGATGTAGTTAAGTTTTGGCTTCCACTGCCCTCATCTAATACTATCCCTACATCCGTTTTGCTATTACATGGACCAGAAAATAAGCGATCGGTATCACGTAAAGGAACAGGGCGGCAAGGATAAATACCCCATAAAAGACGTAATATGATATAAGGGCAGGAATCCTGCCGAAATTTTCCGCCATTGAACGGAACTGATTTATGTAAACCAAGCAAAAGACGGTGATCAAAGCTAACAGGCTTATGATGATCCCGCTCAGGAGTCCGGGAGGAGTAAAGCGCATTTCCACTGTATTATTCCCCGTAGATATGGGCAGGAGCATGAAAAGGCCGTTCTTATTTATGAGCTTTTCCGGCTTTCCGTTTACTCTGGCGCTCCAGCCCGGGCTGTAGCTTAGGGGGATAAGAGCCATGTCCCTGTCTTCGCTTCCGGTGACAGAAAAGGTCAGGCTGCTTTTTCCTGCAGCGGGCTCTTTGCCTTCGGCATTATCTCTCCCTGAGTTCAATTCCTCCGAAAGAGCCTCCAGTTTATTCATATCAAGTGATATTATTTTAGATTTCTCCGGACAGTCCAGAATCACATCCTCATCCTTAAAATTCCCAAGAAAGAGCAGATTGGAATTAAACCAGGCGGGAAAGGCCTTATTGTCCGGATCTCCTATGGTGGGAACAGGCACAGGTTCTCCGTTGACCCTGATCTCTTCGGAACTTCCCTTGCTGAGATACAGGGCTTTCCGGCCGGAGACTTTAAGAAGTACAGAAGTATTTCCGGAGATACCGGAAGAAGCGGAAACGCCGTCTAACTCCGACACTTTGATAACGTCCGCTATACTTTCCTCCTCTCCGGAAAGAGCCCGGAACAGAAGATTGTTATTTTCCGTAATACTGTTTTCCCGCATATCAGCTTTTTCGATGTCCCGGCTGACAGCCATGGCAAAGGGGAAGGCTGTATTATTGTGAGTGATGCTTCCGTCACTCATGTTCACTATATCCCTGACCTGAAGTACCGAATCGCTTAAAAAGGTGCCGCCGGAATCCAGTATCCTCATAAAGTGGGTGCTGTATCCCAGTTTTTCCGCACATTCTATCTGCTCTCTGGTTGCGGTATTTGCCCATCCGGTGACGGTGGCGTGTCTTATGACCATACCGTAATTGGTGTTCAGCTCCGTATCCGGGTTCTTAAGCCGTTCCAGCCTGTAACGACTGTCTTCTTTTTCAAAATAGTCTCCTTTTTCCGAAATAAGAGCCTGAGCCTTGCTTATGTATTCGCCGCTCTGCTCGGGATCCCCGAAGAAACTGTCAGTGAATTTGGGAAGACCGTAGCCCACATAGGCTCCAAGTATCAGTTCCGCCAGCACCACTGGCATCATCACCGGGATCAGGATTGATATAAGCCGGCTGCCCCGGAGCTTCCATAAGAATTTCAGGAGTAGCAGGAGAATGGTTAACATAACAAATACGGCTGCCCACAGCAGAAGGGCGTGGTTGAAAAGCAGCTTTAGATCCCAGGGGGCCCCGGAGTTATAGCTTTTTACAAGTATTATGAGGCCGGAGAGAGATATGACAGAGGATAGCACTGCGGGCATTATGTAAACTGAATGCGAAGTTCTGACCGGAACATCAACCGTATCCGCCATTCCAGCCTTTTCTGCCAGAGATGCCGCGGCTGCCGTAACTGCAAAGGGGATCAGGTATCCGCATCTTATGGGGTAGTGATAGTAGGTGCCGAAATGCCACAGAATGTTTATGGATTCAAATACGATAAGTGCTGAGGGGATAAATACCGCAGAAAGAACCGTAAGAGCATAGCGCCATTCCCGGCGGAAGAATATCAGACCGAAGATCAGCAGTACCGCAAAGGACTCCAGAGCGTAGAGCTGCAGATATTTTACGTAGTATTCGTCTGCACCTATGGAATTAAGTATGGAGATAAGGGTTTCCATGGGTCCTCCGGAAAGATTGGAATTGAATCTGGAGGACAGGGTCATCTGCATCACGGAGGG
>CADBTX010000337.1 GCA_902797705.1 uncultured Lachnospiraceae bacterium
AGGTGCTAACAGCGCTTTGAATTCCGTTACCGCAGTGACCATACCGGGAACAGAACTGGATATTACCGGTGCCACCGGAGACGTGACGAAGAATGTCAATGTCTCGCTGTATCTTCCTTCGGGAGTGTATCTGGAGACATCTAAGAGTGACGGAAATATCGAGATCACGGCTGACATCGACGAAGCTGCGTCAGCAGTGGTACAGGTACCGTATTCCAACCTGACGGTTGAAGGAATGCCGGAGGGAATGACCATAGGAAATGATATGGCTACCAGCATGGTGGCAGTGACTATAAGGGGACTAAAGCCCACGCTGGATGCCGTAAACGGACTGGCTCTCACGGGAACCCTGGATCTGTCGGAGATAGGACGGGATGAGAACGGCAATGTGACACCCGGATCATATGCGGGTAAGGTGGTTCTCTCGTTGCCGGACGGAGTCATTCAGGACACAGCGGTTGCCCATGTCCTGCTGCAGGTGAACGGTGCTGCGGAAGGCACGGATAACGCAGGAGACACGGGAAATCCGGAAGAAGGCGGGGATGATACCGATACACAAAACGCAGAAGGAGAGTAACTGTCCTGAGAATTTACGAAGGAGATACATAAATGGCTAGATTATTTGGAACAGACGGAGTAAGAGGCGTAGCAAACACTGAACTCACGCCGCTTCTGGCTATGCAGCTCGGAGCTGCGGGAGCTTACGTTCTGACTGAAGAGCATTCATACAGACCCACCATAATGGTCGGATGTGATACCAGAATATCCGGAGATATGCTTGCAAATGCGCTGATGGCAGGAGTATGTTCTGTCGGAGCGAACGCTGTGTACGTTGGAGTGATGCCCACTCCGGCAATAGCATATCTTACCAGAAAATATAAGGTTGATGCGGGAGTAGTCATTTCAGCTTCCCATAATCCCGTGGAGTTTAACGGAATAAAGTTTTTCAACGGTGACGGATACAAGCTTTCCGATGAAATGGAGGACAGGATCGAATCCTATATAAAGGAGGGTAATAAGAGCCTTCCCCAGCCAAACGGCTCCAGAGTCGGGAAGATCAAGTACAGAAGAGATGCGCTTGAAGAATATATCAATCATTCCATGCGTCAGATCAAGACAGACCTCCACGGATTAAAGATCGTCGTGGACTGCGCAGAAGGAGCTTCCTACATCACTTCTGTAGAGACACTGAGAGAACTCGGGGCCGATGTGATCGCGATCCACAATAATCCCGACGGTACCAATATCAATTCCAACTGTGGTTCTACCCATATGGAAGAACTCTGCGCAAGGGTGGTCATGGAGCATGCTGATCTGGGACTTGCTTTTGACGGGGATGCGGACAGACTTCTTGCCTGTGACGAGAACGGGCATATCGTAAACGGTGATGAGATAATGGCGATTATCGGAAATCACATGAAGGAAGAGGGCACCTTAGAGGGAGATACCATAGTGGTCACTGTCATGACCAATCTCGGCTTTATCCTGATGGGAAAAGAAAGAGGGATAAAGGTAGAGCAGACAAAGGTCGGAGACAGGTATGTCCTGGAACGCATGAGAGAAATAGGTGCTTCCCTTGGAGGAGAACAGTCCGGACACATCATCTTCCTTAACGAAAACACAACAGGGGACGGACTCCTGTCAGCGCTCCACCTGCTGGAAGTGATAAAAATGAGCGGGAAGAAACTGTCAGAGCTCGCTAAGATAATGGAGGTTCTTCCACAATCTTTATTTAATGCAAAGGTGCCGAATCATAAGAAAGAGACCTATATGGAATATCCCGAGATAAAGGATGCCATAGCCAATCTGGAGAAGAAGTATGCGGGTGAAGGCAGGGTCCTCATCAGACCCTCGGGGACAGAGCCTCTTGTCAGGGTCATGATAGAGGGAAAAGACCAGAAGGTCATCGAAAAGGACGCCAGAGACCTTGCGGATCTTATCGAGCAGGTCGTTTTCTGATTATGAAAAGTATACAAATTTTATTGAATTAAGTTAATTTTATGGTATAATCTAACTAACGAAGACATGCAGCGCAGGTTTTCGGAAAGCTAGTTGCCGGAGGGCATTACATGGTCAGTCAGAAGATAGTTATTAAAAATCCCACCGGACTTCATCTTCGTCCGGCAGGTATCCTCTGTAAAGAAGCAATGGAGTTTAAGTCACTGATAACATTCAGGTTCCGGGAGAATACAGCAAATGCAAAGAGTGTGTTAAGCGTACTCGGCGCGTGTGTTAAGAGCGGTGATGAAATAGAGCTTATGTGCGAAGGAGAAGATGAAGAGGACGCGCTGAAGGCTCTTGTGACCGCAATAGAAAACGGATTGGGCGAATGAGCGATATCTTAAAGGGTAAGACAGGCTGCAACCGGGTTGCAGCCTTTTTCATTTCAAATAAGATCTATATTATTGCAGCAGTCATCCACTGGTGTATTACTTTTTTCACAGACAGGCTCATATTCATATGGGATGATAAAAGCAATGCATTTAATTATGCCGCCTGTAAGGTGATACTGCTCCCG
>CADBTX010000338.1 GCA_902797705.1 uncultured Lachnospiraceae bacterium
AAGTCTGCGGGGTAGGTATTGTTCGCATTGATGCCTCCCACATGAGCCGCAGCCAGCACCACATATTCAGGTTTCTCGCTCTCAAAAAACTCAAAGACCGCGGACTGATCCGTAAGATCAAGTTCGCTGTGGGTCCTGCCTATTATATTTTCATAGCCCTTTGCCTTTAAGCTTCTTACAATGGCGGAGCCCACCAGTCCACGGTGTCCCGCCACATAGATCTTTGAATTCTTTTCCATGTCAGATCTCAAACCTCTTTTTCGGAAAGATATTCATCCAGTGTCTTTCCGGTGATATCCAGCATATCCGCATCCACCATCATATGGACCAATTCCTTAAAGCTGGTCTTCCTCTTCCATCCCAGCTCCTTCTCGGCTCTTCCCGGGTCTCCCCAGAGAAGCTCAACCTCCGCAGGCCTGAAATACTTGGGATTTACCTCCACGTATATCCTTCCCGTATCCCTGTCATAACCCTTCTCATTGACGCCGCTGCCTCTCCACTCAAGGTTGATGCCGACCTCCTTAAAGGCCAGTTCCGCAAATTCCCGGACAGAATGGGTCTCCCCCGAAGCCAGCACGTAGTCTCCCGGCTTATCCTGCTGGAGGATACGCCACATTCCCTCCACATAGTCCCCGGAAAATCCCCAGTCACGCTTTGCGTTAAGGTTTCCCAGGGGCAGGGTATCCTGATCGCCGTTTATTATCCTGGCCACGGCCTGAGTGATCTTTCTCGTAACAAAGGTCTCTCCGCGCCTGGGAGATTCATGGTTAAACAATATGCCGTTGCAGGCGTAGAGGCCGTATGCCTCTCTGTAATTCACCGTGATCCAATATGAATAAAGCTTTGCGGCGCCGTAGGGGCTCTTTGGATAAAAGGGCGTCTTCTCGGACTGGGGAGCGGTCTCTGGGATCCCTCCAAAAAGCTCCGAGGTGGAAGCCTGATAGAAACGGCATTTTACACCTGTCTTTTTTATGGCGTCCAATATCCTTAAGGTTCCCACACCCGTGGTCTCCGCCGTGTATTCAGGCACCTCAAAGGAAACTCCCACATGGGACTGGGCCGCAAGATTATAGATCTCTGTAGGCTGGATCTGCTCTATCATCCGGTTCAGATTACTGGAATCCGTCATATCCCCGTGATGCAGAAAGAAGGTCTTGTCCTTCAATTCCCTGTTGTAATAAAGATGGTCTATCCTCTTTGTATTGATGCTGGACTGGCGTCGGATTATACCGTGAACCTCATATCCCTTTTCCAGCAGAAGATCCGCAAGATATGATCCGTCCTGTCCTGTTATTCCCGTAATAAGCGCTACATTCCTCATCTTAAATACTCCTCTATGGCATCTTCCCAATGGTCAAAGCGGAAATCTCCGGTGAGCCGGAGCATATAGTTATCCAGCATGGAGAAAGCCGGTCTGTCAGTGCTGTCCGGGTTCATCTTCTTATACTCCCCGGTAGTTATGTGATTTACCCTGGTGGACTTTCCCGCCGTCTTAAAGACCTTTTCCGCGAAATCAGCCCAGCTGCACTGTCCTTCGCATGTGCCGTGGAAGGTACCGAAATTATCCGTGGGCAGAAGATAGTGCAGGGCTTTTCCAAGGCTTTTCGTGCTGGTGGGATTTCCGATCTGATCCGACACCACGCTTACCTCGTCATGATCCTCCGAAAGCCTCAGCATGGTCTTCACGAAATTCTTTCCATCCCCGTAGAGCCAGGCGGTACGGACTATAAAATACCTGTCCGCAAAAGCCTTAACGAACTTTTCCCCCTGGAGCTTGCTGCGGCCGTATGTGCTCACAGGCCCCGTCTTATCAAACTCCGTGTAGGGCTTTTCGCTGTCTCCCTTAAAAACATAATCAGTGGAAATATGGATGAGCTTTGCACCGGTCTCCCTTGACGCTATGGCAAGATTCCTGGGACCGATGGCATTGATCCTGAATGAATTGTCTATGTCCTTTTCCTGGGCATCCACCGCAGTATATGCAGCGCAGTTGATAATGGCGTAGGGCTTCACTTCCCTCACCGCCTCCAATACCTGATCTACTTTTGTTATATCCAGGGCATGGATGCCTTCACCTTCGAAAACATCGGTATTGAAAAGTTCGTACTCAGTTCCCTCAAGTTCCTTATTCATGGCTCTTCCGAGCTGTCCGTTAGAGCCGGTGATCAGTATTTTCTTCAAGTTTATCTCCTCAGTGATCTTTCAGCCAATTTTAACACTATTGCCTTTTCTTTGCAAAAACCCGGCGGCCGAGACCGCAAGATACAGGTACACCGTAAAATATATGGGGAAATAGTATTTGAAATAGGAAGCCGGGGCCAGGACGAACACTATCACATAATGTCCTATCAGACCTCCCGCCGCGAAAAATTCAAACCACATCCTTTTAAGCAGAAACAGCACGCAGCCAAGGAGCAGGATGAAGCAGGGAATATAAAGATTGTAAAACAGAGCCTTTGCGGCGCTGAAGGCAAGCTTCATAAGCCCCTTTATCCCTCCGGAGTCGGTGCCGATATGATAGGGAAGAGCCGCGTAGTTAAAGGCTCCCGCCCTTGTTACTAAGAAAACCGCCGGATTATTTCGGAAAATGTTCATGCAGCCCTCCGTGTAGGCGTTGTAGTCCTCCGGAGTCACATCCTCCTTAACCCCGGTATATCCGGGATAGTAGAGTATGAGCACGTCCTCGTAATTGATGTCCTTAAGGTCCTCATTGATCCTGTCAATGGTCTCTATGGAGAGATATCTTCCCACCTTTTCAAGATCCTCGCTGTTGGCTTCCCTGTCCAGGCCGTTTCTCATCATGTTCGTGATGGTATATGCATAAAAGGGGGCCATCCTGTTATTGGCCTTGTCCCCCATCCTTCCCGGAAGCACACCGTTCTGGGGAACGGAGATCAGATACTGGGCCAGGATAAAGCATATCACCATCATACCGCCCTTACGCTTATTTCGTAAGGAAGGATAGGCAATGAATAAAAGGATGGGCAGTATGATCAGAAGATAAATGCCCTCGGTCCTCCACTGGGTCAGGACCGCTCCCAGGATAAGCAGCCATGGAAGGGCTTTCAGATCCTCTTTTTTCTCACTTTTGTCAAACCAGAGCTTGAA
>CADBTX010000339.1 GCA_902797705.1 uncultured Lachnospiraceae bacterium
GGCTTCCTTTACGATCTTCATTCCGTTTTCATCATGTATATTAACCTGATAAAGATCCGTAAGGTCATAGATCTCCTTATCCGCAAGAGCATCCAGGTCTATATTCAGATTATTCTCATCATCAAAACGGGGATCTCTTGTGTAATCATCTATATCCTCATCAGACTCCGCATAGGGGAGATCTTCCTCGGAGATAAAGCCGAAGCCCTTACTAAGGTACTGTCCGGTCGTCCAATGATTTCCGCCAACATTTAAAAGAAACGCATCGCTGGCCTTCTCACCATCCGGCAATATCGGTATAATCTCGCTTATGGCATCTTCATTGCCTACAATGGGGTTTTCCCTGATCTTATAGATCCCGAGTCCGAGATAGAGCTCGCTTAAGTCTATACTCTTATCTGCGCTACCCTTATTTATCTCCCTGAATTCCACCGGAGCAATAGTGGAAAAATCCCAGCAGGTTCCAAAATTGGCCTGATCTTTCACTGCGGGGTACTTATCCGTTATGATTCTTTTTGTCTCATCGTCCGTATTCCCGGGGAAGCGGGAGGGGAGGGATGCTCTCGGAGTATAATCCGTATCCGTGACAGCCGCATCTTCACCATGGGCACGCCTTTTTATTTCTGAAAATGAGATGTCCTCATCCGTCATCCGAACATCATTATCCCAGGGCATGGATATCCCGCCGGTCCTTCGTACGGGCTGCCCGGCAGATATTTCATTTAAGGATAAAGCAGTATCGCCGGATAGCGTATCCACTACGGGCAAAACCTCATCTGCCGATACGGAGACATCAGCTAAAAAAAGACTAAGAGTAATAAATACAATAATGATCCCTGTATATTTTATTATTTTCACTCTGTTCTCCTTACCTGTCATATAGGGACGGTGGCCGATGCGCTGCCTCTATTCATAATTTGTAAACTCCTTATACATATCATTATATCGTCTATAAATAGGGCGAACAATAGTTTTTTAGGGGGTGGATTTTATCAAAAGAATGATATACAATATGGCGAAGTAAAATTTTTAAGTGGAGAGTAAGTATTGAATCCGGGCGACATTGCATTTCCAAATCTGAATATATATCTTGAAAACGTACCGAAGACCATTACTGTATTCGGAGGCTTTACCATTGCTCTTTACGGTATCATCATAGGATGCGGCATGCTCATCTGTGTGGCGACTGCCGCTTATGACAGAAAGAGCAGGGGGCTGGATCCCGACAGCATGTGGGACTGTGCGCTTTACGGCATCATCTTCGGTGTCATCGGCGCCAGGATATATTATGTGCTGTTTTCCTGGGATATGTATAAGAACGACCTGAAGGAGATCTTCATGATCCGTAACGGAGGACTCGCCATTTACGGCGGGGTCATCGGAGGCTTTCTGACTGTATTGATCTTTTGCCGTGTGAAGAAGATATCCTTTCTTGAAATGGCAGATTCAGTTGCTCTTGTTTTCCCCCTGGGTCAGGCGATCGGACGATGGGGGAATTTTTTTAACAGGGAAGCCTTCGGAGGCTGGACAGACAATATCTTTGCCATGAGGCTTCCTGTGGCTGACGTGAGGGTAAGCGATATCCCGCCGGAACTTATGGATCTTGTTAATGGCGGTGTGGACTATATCCAGGTTCACCCCACGTTTCTTTATGAATCCATGTGGAATACTGTCCTCTTTATAGCACTCTTTCTCTACAGAAAGCATAAGGCTTTTTCGGGGGAGGTATTTGCGCTGTACCTGTTTTTCTATGGGCTTGGGAGATTTTTTATTGAGGCACTCCGCACAGATCAGCTGAAACTTCCCTATGTGGGACTGGCGGTGAGCAGGGTAGTGGCACTCGTATGTATGGTGTTATCCGCGGCGGTGTGCATTTTTATGAGATACAGGTTGAGAAAAGCAAAGATTAGGAAAGGAGCAGAGTCGGCAGAAGATGAAAGCATTTCTGATCCTTGAAGACGGAACGGTTTTTTCCGGAAATCATATAGGCTCCGACAGGGAGATAATAAGTGAGATAGTTTTTAATACATCCATGACAGGCTATCTTGAAGTACTGACGGATCCTTCTTATGCGGGGCAGGCGGTATGCATGACCTATCCTCTTATAGGGAATTACGGGATATGTGAAGAGGACATGCAGTCTGACAGGGCCTGGCCGGATGGTTTTATTGTCCATGAGATATCGGAGTTCTATTCCAATTTCAGATCCCATTCATCCATACAGTCATTTTTGCTGAAGTATGATATCCCGGGGATACAGGGGATAGATACCAGGGCTTTAACAAGGATACTCAGGGAAAAGGGTACGATGAACGGCTGTATCACCACCAATGAGGACTTTGACAAGGATGCCCTTATTCAGAAGATGAGGGAATATGCCGTAGGAGATCAGGTCTCAAGGGTGACCGTAAAGGAAAAGACCGTTTTGAAGGGGGCAGAGAGCCTCGAAGAAAACGGAGTGCTTTACGGTAAGGTGAGAGCCGCTACATCCATTACGGATAAGCCGCTGCTCCCGGAGAAAGTGCCTTCAGCCATAAAGGAGCTTAACGGAAAGGGACTAAAGATCGCCCTTCTGGATGTGGGGATGAAGAGGAATATAGGACATTCGCTTACCTCAAGAGGCTGTGAAGTTACGGTATTTCCTGCTGACACAAAGGCCGTGGATATCCTTGATTCTGATCCGGACGGGATAATGATAAGCAACGGTCCCGGAGACCCGAAGGAATGTACGGAGATCATTAATGAGATAAAAAAGCTTTACGAAAGCGATATTCCTGTCTTTGCAATCTGCCTGGGACACCAGCTCATGGCTCTTGCCACCGGCGCAGATACCCTGAAGATGAAGTACGGACACAGGGGTTCCAATCATCCCGTCAGGGATCTTTCCACTGGAAAGGTCTATATCACATCCCAGAATCACGGTTATATGGTGAACGAGTCATCCGTTGATGAAAGTATTGCGGTACCTGCTTTCAGGAATGTAAATGACGGAACCAATGAGGGACTGCTCTACAAGGGAAAAAAGATCTTTACCGTTCAGTTCCACCCGGAGGCCTGCGGAGGGCCTTTGGACAGCGGATTCTTATTTGACAGGTTCATTGAGATGATACGGGGTTGAAGCTGTCGATAAGGTGGCGAGTAATAACGACTACGTCCGGCCTTCCCCTTTTGGGGCAAAACATGCCAGTGGCATGTTTTGAATGGCGTATAGCCGTGCTGAGCACGGCTGCCATCGGTAAGGTGGCGCGTAAGCGCCGGATGAGGGTATCAATACCAGGAGAAACACATGCCAAGAGACAACACCATAAAAAAGGTTCTTGTAATAGGTTCAGGTCCCATAATAATAGGGCAGGCTGCCGAATTTGATTATGCGGGCACACAGGCCTGCAGGTCATTAAAGGAAGAGGGCGTGGAAGTGGTCCTCGTAAACTCCAACCCCGCCACCATCATGACGGATAAGGAGATCGCGGATCACGTTTATATCGAACCCCTGACTGCAAAAAGCCTTGAAAAGATCATATTAAAGGAAAAGCCTGATTCCCTGCTTCCCACCCTTGGGGGTCAGGCGGGACTGAATCTTGGGATGGAGCTCTATGAATCCGGGTTCCTTACGGAAAACGGCGTAAGGCTTATCGGTACCACATCCGCCACCATCAAAAAGGCGGAGGATCGGCTGGAATTCAAGGAGACCATGGAAAAGATAGGAGAGCCGGTGGCTCCCTCCAAAGTGGTCGAGAATGTGGAGGATGGAGCGGCATTTGCAAGGGGGATAGGCTATCCCGTGGTGCTTCGTCCCGCATACACCCTCGGAGGGTCAGGCGGCGGTATCGCGGAAAATGAAGGGGAACTCCGGGAGATACTGACGAACGGCCTGAGGCTTTCAAGAGTGGGTCAGGTCCTTGTGGAGCGCTGTATCTCAGGATGGAAGGAAATAGAGTATGAGGTCATGAGGGACAGCGCAGGAAACTGCATCACTGTCTGCAACATGGAGAATATCGATCCTGTGGGAGTCCATACCGGAGACTCCATCGTGGTGGCCCCGAGCCAGACCATTTCCGACAAGGAATACCAGATGCTCCGTTCATCTGCCCTCAATATCATAAGCGAGCTGGAGATCACAGGTGGCTGCAACGTCCAGTTTGCCCTTCATCCAAACTCCTTTGAATATTGTGTCATAGAGGTGAACCCCAGAGTTTCAAGATCCTCGGCCCTTGCGAGCAAGGCCACAGGCTACCCCATAGCAAAGGTGGCTTCGAAGATCGCTCTCGGTTACACGCTGGATGAGATAAAGAACGCCATTACAAAAAAGACCTATGCCTCCTTTGAGCCGGCCCTCGATTATTGCGTGGTAAAGCTTCCCAGGCTTCCTTTTGACAAGTTCATTACGGCAAAGAGGAATCTTTCCACACAGATGAAGGCCACCGGGGAAGTAATGGCCATATCAAATACCTTTGAGAGCGCTCTCATGAAGGCGATAAGGAGCCTTGAGCAGAACGTGGACAGCCTTTCTTCATACGATTTTTCCGATCTCACAGACGGGCAGATCATGAAGAAACTGAAAAACGTGGATGACAGGCGGATATTCTGCATTGCGGAGGCGCTAAGGCGTTCCTTTGACATGGAAGAGATCTTTAAGATCACAAAGATAGATATGTGGTTCTTAAGTAAGATCAAAAATATCGTGGAAATGGAGAACCGCCTTCGGAGAGATCCTCTGGATCCCGGGCTGATCCTTGAAGCAAAGAAGATGGGGTTCACGGATAAGGTCATGGCGGAGCTTTCCGGAGAGCCGGAGGAACTTATCCGGGACAAGAGGAGGACGAACCGCATCTTTGCTTCCTTCAAGATGGTGGATACCTGCGCTGCGGAATTTGAAGCCTACACCCCCTACTTTTACTCGGTATACGGTGCGGAGGACGAGTCGGAGGGATTAAAGTCCGGAGGCAGGAAAAAGATACTGGTCCTTGGAAGCGGTCCCATCAGGATAGGGCAGGGCATAGAATTCGATTTCTGCTCTGTACATGCTACCTGGGCATTTTCAAGGAAGGGCTTTGAGACCATCATAATCAATAATAATCCGGAGACGGTTTCGACGGACTTTGATATAGCGGATAAACTTTACTTTGAGCCCCTTACTCCGGAAGACGTGGAGAATGTGGTCAGGATGGAAGAACCTGACGGGGCTGTGGTCCAGTTCGGAGGCCAGACCGCGATAAAGCTTACGGAAGCCCTTATGAAGATGGGGGTCAAGATCTACGGCACCAGTGCTGAAAACGTGGATAAGGCCGAGGACCGTGAGCTCTTTGACGAGGTCCTTCAGGAGACGGGGATAACAAGGCCTGCAGGACACACGGTATTTACTGCCGAAGAAGCTGTAAAGGCCGCCAATGATCTGGGCTACCCTGTGCTTGTCCGTCCCTCCTACGTTCTTGGAGGCCAGGGCATGAGGATCGCATTTAACGATGAAGAGATAATGGAATTCATCGGTATTATAAACCGCATCGCCCAGGATCATCCCATCCTTGTGGATAAATACATGATGGGTAAGGAAGTGGAGGTGGACGCCATCTGTGATGGCGAGAATATACTGATACCGGGGATAATGGAGCATATTGAAAGGGCCGGAGTGCATTCCGGGGACTCCATCTCCGTTTATCCCGCTCCAACCCTTTCGGACAAGGTAAAGGAGACCATAGCGGATTATACCGCCAGGCTTGCCAGGGCGTTGAATGTCCTTGGTATGATAAATATCCAGTTTATCGCCATGAAGGACGACAGCGTATACTGTATAGAGGTGAATCCCCGTTCCAGCCGGACGGTGCCCTATATCAGCAAGGTCACCGGCATTCCCATAGTGGATCTCGCTGTCCGTGCCATGCTCGGGGACAAGATCACGGAAATGGGCTATAAACCGGGACTGCAGAAGGAAGGAAAGTATGTCTGCGTAAAGATGCCCGTGTTCTCATTTGAAAAGGTTTCGGAGGCGGAGATAAGCCTGGGACCTGAAATGAAATCCACGGGAGAGTGCCTGGGGATATCGGAAAGTTATGATGAAGCGCTGTACAAGGCCTTCCTGGGAGCAGGAGTAAGGCTGCCCAAATATAAGCAGGTCATTATCACCGTTAAGGATTCCGACAAGGCTGAGATCATAAATATCGGAAGGCGCTTTGAAGCGCTGGGATACAGGATCTACGCCACCCGTTCCACAGCCAGGGTATTAAAGGATAACGGAGTGGACGCCCTTAAGGTAAATAAGCTCAGCCAGGAAAGTCCCACTGTCATGGACCTTATACTGGGGCACAGGATCGATCTCGTTATAGATACACCCACAGAGGGTTATGACAAGCACAGAGACGGGTTCCTGATCAGGCGTGTAGCCATTGAGACCGGGATAAATGTTATAACCGCCCTTGATACGGCAGACGCCCTCCTTACTTCCATGGAGAATAAGGACGGGGAAAAGGGAATGATCCCCATAGACATCACCGGAATATGAATAAAAGAAATTTCAGAAAAGAGATGGAAACCATAGCGGATATGTTCAGGAAGAGTTCGGAGAATGAGGGTAAAGCCCTTCGTCCGAGAGTGCTTCTCCATGTCTGCTGTGCCCCGTGCTTTTCGGGTTCTGTTGACGCTCTTACGGACTGGGCCGATGTTACCGCTTTTTTCTATAACCCGAATATGAACAGCGAAGAGGAATACGACAGACGATCCGCAGAACTCCTAAGGTACATAAAGGAGGCGGAGCTTCCTGTAAAGACAGTCGTCAGGAAGTTTGACGCATCTCCCTATTACAGGACTGTGCGGGGACTGGAAAATGTTCCGGAGGGCGGTATACGCTGCGACAAATGCTTCGCCTTAAGACTCAGGGAGACTGCGCTTTACGCAAAGGAAAAGAGCTTTGATTATTATGCCACCACCCTGACCTTAAGTCCTCTTAAGAATGCGGAGAAGATAAATCTCATCGGTGAGATTATTGGAAATGACCTTAAGGTGCAGTATCTGCCGTCTGATTTCAAGAAGAAAGACGGCTTCAAGCATTCCATAGAGCAGTCCGAAAAATACGGTCTGTACCGCCAGGACTACTGCGGATGTATATATTCAATGGGGGATGAAGTGTCATGAAGGGGTGAGGGGGACCCTCATCCGTCCTCGCTCCGCTCGGCCACCTTCCTCCCACTCTGCCTTCCCCCTTATAGGGGGAAGGTGGCAGCCCGAAGGGCTGACGGATGAGGGTCCTCCCGCTGGCCATACGAAATAGAAAGCAGCAAACAAAGTTTGAAACAAAGTGCTTCAGACTTCCGTCGGTGCCGCGCAGGCACGTCACCGATCAGCACACTTGCCTGCAGCAAGGTAGAAAAAATGAAAAACCTGATAGATCTTCTCACAACCGAAGTAAAATCCGCATTTTCAGCCTGCGATCTTCCGGAGGAACTGGGGATGGTGACGGTGTCAAACAGGCCGGACCTCTGTGAGTTCCAGTGTAACGGAGCCATGGCTGCGGCAAAGAGGGAAAAGAAGAATCCTATGGATATCGCATCCCTTGTGGCGGAGAAGCTCAAGGACAGTTCATGCTTTTCTTCGGTGGAGGCCGTAAAACCGGGATTCCTGAATCTGAATGTGAGCGACGGCCTTTTGGTGAAGTGCCTTTCTGAAATGGACAAGGCTGATAACTGCGCCGTTTCCGCTGAGGAGAAAAAGAAGATAATGATAGACTACGGCGGACCCAATGTGGCGAAGCCTCTGCATATAGGACATCTCCGCTCTGCAATTATAGGAGAGAGCATAAAGAGACTGGGAAGATTTCTGGGGCATGAGGTCATAGGAGACATCCATCTCGGAGACTGGGGTCTTCAGATGGGTCTTATCATCGCAGAACTGAAGGAAAGGAACAAGGAATTCCCGGATTCCATTTCCGAACTGGAGGAGATATATCCCTTCGCCTCTGAGAAGTCCAAGGAGGATGAAGCCTTCAGGGAAAAGGCCATGTCGGAAACCTTCAAGCTGCAGCACGGAGATGAACAGAATCTTAAGGTGTGGAAAAAGATAATGGAGCTTTCCGTTGCGGACCTTAAGAAGAATTACGAGAGGCTGAATGTGGAATTCGATCTCTGGAAGGGTGAGAGCGATGCGGATCCATATATCGCGCCCATGGTGGAGAGGCTGAAGAAGGAGGGTTACGCCCATGAGAGCCAGGGGGCTCTTGTGGTGGATGTGAGCGAAGAGAGCGACAGCAAGGAAGTGCCTCCCTGCATGATCTTAAAATCTGACGGGGCTTCGCTTTATACCACCACGGATCTCGCCACCCTGGTGGAGAGGGAAGAGGATTATTCACCGGACCAGATAATCTATGTGGTGGATAAGAGGCAGCAGCTCCACTTTACCCAGGTATTCAGGGCGGCAAAGAAGACCGGGATAGTCCCTGAAAAGACAGCCCTTGATTTCCTTGGTTTCGGAACCATGAACGGAAGGGACGGAAAACCCTTTAAGACCAGGGAGGGCGGCGTCATGCGCCTGGAAGTATTGATAAATGACGTCACGGAAGAAATGTATAAGAAAATGAAGGACAATGAGGGTATCTCATTAAGTGAGGAGGAGATAAGGGATACTGCGGAGTCGGTTGCTCTTTCCGCCATCAAGTACGGGGATCTTTCAAATCAGGCCGTAAAGGACTATATCTTTGATATAGATAAGTTCACCTCTTTTGAAGGAAATACGGGGCCCTACATCCTTTACACCATGGTAAGGATAAAATCCATTTTAAGGAAGTACAGGGAAAAATTCGGAGAAAAAGACATAAGTACATTTGAGCTGAGAGCGCCGGAAAGCCGGGAGGAAAAGGCTTTGATGCTGACTCTTGCCGGTTTTGGGGTCATGGTGACTTCTGCCTTCAGGGAGATCGCGCCTCACAGGGTATGTGCCTATATCTATGAACTTTCCAATGAATTCAACCGTTTCTATCACGGCACCAGGATACTTTCCGAAAGCGATGAAGAAAAGAGAAACGGCTGGATCGCCCTTCTTTCTTTTGCCTTAAAGGTATTCTCACATTGCATAGATGTTCTCGGAATGAAAGAAGTGGATGCCATGTAAGGCGGAGAACGGAATTTTGATCCAGGTATCCACATTTTAGACACATTTCATTGTTATTATGGCTGATGTCGTTTACAGCAACTGGACAGCATCAGGAGGACTTAAGTGAAATTCAAAGAAACGAAGGTATTTCATTTTTTTAAGAGGAATGTAAAGAAGATAGTAGTGATTTTGGTGCTGGGATGTGTCGCAGTGACAGCGTTCCAGGCATACTCTGCTGTACAGGCATCAAAGAATGTTTCAATGGAAAGCAGCCAGAGTTTTGAAGAGGTGTCCACAAAGGATATCAGCAAATCCATTTCCGTCACAGGAACCATAGCCGCCGCAGAGAGCCGTACCCTTTCAACCCTTGTTTCAAAGACAGAAGTTACCGATGTTTTTGTTGAGGTTGGGGATTACGTGAAAGTGGGGGATCCCATATGTACCTTCGACACTTCATCCATTGAGTCCAATATCAAAAAAACAGAGCGTGAGATCATGGTCAATGACGCCAAGGCCACTCTGGAACTGGCAAAGGCCAATACCCAGGTAGCCTGGGCCTGGGAGGACTATTTTTACAATCAGTCCATGGGAGATTATGATCTCAATTCCGCCATGGCAGGTTATTTGCAGCAGCAGAACCAGGTGGCGGACTCCATAGATTCCCTTAACCAGAAGGAAAGAGACCTTGAGGACCTGAGGGACGAATATGACGACTATAAAAAGGCAAAGCGTGACGGTACTGTTTCCGAAGGCAATTTTAAGAATTCCAGTTCGGAGTACAAGGA
>CADBTX010000340.1 GCA_902797705.1 uncultured Lachnospiraceae bacterium
ATGGAGAGCAGGGAACTCATGCAGGCATATGAGAAGAGTGACCGTTCCATTGAAGAAGTACTGGCATTCCTCAGAGGATCCGCAAGCGGGGATGATGACGAAAGTGAGTAAAATCCATCAAGTTTACATAACTCGGAGGTCGGGGGGATCAGAGGCGATTTCGATAACGAGAGTTAAAAAGATAGGAAGTTAACAGTGAAGGGTTGTGAAAGGAAGATAAATGTCAAGGTCGTGGAAAGATCTGTTCTCAGATAAAGTGCTGGAGGAGGGAAGGGAGTATTTTCTTCGGGGAAAAGCAAAAAAGCTGACAGAGGAAGATTACGGCTTTTCAGCTGTTGTCAGAGGTACACGGAATTATTATGTTAATATCTATGACGACGAAGAGGAACTGGAGATGTACTGCACGTGCGATGATGGTATGGACGGCAAACTGTGCAGGCACATTGCGGCAGTTCTTTTTTTGATTGAGAGCGAATACGGAAACATTTATTCTGAAGACGAAATTATTAATGAACAACATGATGATCCTGATATAAAAGATCATAAGGCTAATAATACTAAACCGCCTGTATTTTCCAAACTGGATGAACTGATTCTGAGTGAGAAAGAGAACAGGGAAAATGATGATACAGCTGAAGCAGAATATATTGACGATGAGTACTCGTATTTTGATTATAAGAATTTCATTGACAGGCTGAATATAGACCCCAAGGTTCTGAAAGAAGCGAGACAACTTATAGAAAGTGGCGGATGCGGAGATATTACGGTTAACACAAATCCGGGATATAATGCGGCAGATCCGGACAAAATAGAGGGAAGAGCATATCTGCGGTCGGCAACAGGGTATAAATCGAAGGATATCTGGGACAGAATCTGGAGCGTGGAAATAAAATTTGATTCTGCCGGGATCATTTCATCATCCTGTTCAGGTTATAATTGCTATTCAAAGAGAGATCGCAAGTCGGTGATCGGACACTCGTTATGCAAACACGAGGCAGCGGCTGCACTTCTTCTCTGTGACGCTATAAGGGACAAGAATCCCGGAGATTCTACGAATATTTGCGGATACATGCTTATGGACAGGGTTCTGCCGCCTTTAAAAGATGAGACCGGGAATGATCCTATTGGAGACAGTCTTCGGATAGAACCTACAGTCACAAAGGATAAGGATGGGAAGCTTTCGGTTGCATTCAGGATCGGGCATGAGAAGCTTTATAAGATCAAAAAGTTAAGAGAACTACAGAAAGAAATGAAATCGGGGGCAGATCGCGTCTTTGGGTCCAAAACCATCATAAAGATGGAATATGACAGGCTTGATCAGAGATCCAGGAAACTAATGGATTTTATAGAAGGTGTTTTGGAGGAGGAGATACAGGAAAGACAGAACAGGCCCCATAAAAGCAGATATTTTTATGCGGATTCCGCATATGCCGACATAGGTGATTCCATTCCTCTATATGGAAGCAATCTGGATGAATTCTATAACTGCATGGAGGGTGAAAAGACAGAGTTTATCTCCATTGACAGTGGTAAAACCAAATCCCAGCTGCTTTTTAAGGAAGGAGATATTGATGCATCCTTTAGGATTGACAGGGATGTGGATAAAAAAACAGGGGTCTTCCATGGAATAATCCTTGACGGGGAGCTGCCAAGGATAATCGGAGGGAAAAAGACAGGCTATTATATTGAAAATGGTTATTTTAACAGGCTTCCCGAAGAAAAGATGAATATACTCCGGCCCCTTTCCGGTCTTGAAAACGCAGGGAAGATCCATGCAAAGATCGGCAGAAAGAAGTTGTCTGAATTTTACTGGAACACTATGCCGGCTCTGACGAAGATCGCGGAGATTGAGGATCCTTATCACGATGAGATCATTAAATATGTCCCGCCGGAACCCGAGTTTGTTTACTATTTTGATCATCTGGATGGCACTGTCGTTGCGAGGATCGAAGCATATTATGGAAAGAGAAGGGAGAACTGTCTGGAAGTTATCCGTACACCGGGCAGGGAATACAGTGTCAAAGAAGACGGAAGAAATCTGTACAGGGAAGTAGAAGTAATCAGAGAAGCTTTTAAATACTTGAATAGATATGATCCTGATGCAGGGGTCATGTTTACTTCCGGTGAAGATGAAGAAACATACAATCTACTCACAGATGGATTACCCTTGTTTTTTGAGAATGGGGAAGTGAGAGCCACTGAGCGGTTTAAGAGACTGAAGCTCAGGAAGAGGGTGAATTTCGGTGTGGGAGTTTCCGTGGAAAGTGGGCTTCTTGATCTTTCTATTGAAACAACTGATATCGATGAAAAAGAATTACTGGAGATCCTGAGCAGCTATAAAAGAAAACAGAAGTTCTACCGGTTAAAGAATGGAGAATTCTTAAGCCTCAGGAGAGAAGATTCTGCGGGACAGCTTTATGAAATGATGGAAAAAATGCATATTCCCCTTAAGGAATTTGTGAAAGGGAAGATGCACCTTCCGGCATACAGAGCACTGTATCTCGATAAGATGCTGGAGGATTCTGCAGAATTTGATGCTAAGAGAGACAGGATATTTAAGGATCTTGTCAAGGGATTTAAGACCGTAGATGATTCCGATTACGTACTGCCGGACAGTCTGGAGCCGGTTTTGAGAAAATATCAGAAGAACGGTTTCAGGTGGCTTAAAACGCTTGACAGATTCAGCTTCGGAGGGATCCTCGCAGATGATATGGGGCTGGGAAAGACTCTCATGGTCATTTCGGTACTTCTCTCGGAAAAGGAAGAGAATCCGGGTAAAAACGGCACTTCCATAGTGGTCTGTCCTGCGTCTCTCGTATTTAACTGGGGAGAGGAGATAAGGAATTTCGCGCCTTCTCTCAAGGTCTGTGCCATTACAGGCAGCAAGACTGAAAGAAGCGGACTTGTTGCGGATTCATCTAACTATGATGTGATCATAACTTCATACGATCTGTTAAAAAGAGATATAGCAGAATATGAGGGCAGGGACTACAGGTTTATTATTGCGGATGAAGCCCAATATATTAAAAACCATAATACTGCAGCAGCTAAATCCCTGAAGCTTCTAAGAGGACATACAAAGTATGCACTAACGGGAACGCCCATTGAAAACCGTTTAAGTGAGTTATGGAGCATATTTGATTTCCTGATGCCGGGATTTCTGTATGAGTATGAGTTTTTCAAGCGGGATTATGAGACCCAGATAGTTAAATATGAGGATAAAATACAGTCTGAAGCCTTAAAGAAGATGGTTTCGCCATTTATTTTGAGACGTCTTAAAAAGGATGTGCTAAAGGATCTTCCGGATAAGCTTGAGGAATGCCGGTATGCCGGAATGGATAAAGAGCAGCAGAGACTGTATGATGCCCATGTCCTGAGAATGACGGATGAGATCAGCTCCCAGGATGATGCAGCGTTTATGAAAAATAAGATCCTTGTTCTTGCCGAGCTTACCAAGCTCAGAGAAATATGCTGCGATCCTGAACTGCTATTTGATAACTATAAGGGCGGGTCTGCAAAAAGGGAGCTTTGTGTGGAGCTTATCAGGAATCTTATTGATGCAGAGCACAGGATCCTTCTTTTCTCGCAATTTACTTCTATGCTGGAGCTTTTGGAGGAGGATCTCAGGAACGAGGGAATAGAGTATTATAAGATCACAGGTGCCACTCCTAAAGGAAAAAGACTGGAGCTTGTAAAAGAGTTTAATTCCGGAAGTGTCCCGGTATTCCTCATTTCCCTCAAAGCAGGCGGAACAGGGCTTAATCTTACAGGTGCTGATTCGGTTATCCATTATGATCCCTGGTGGAATGTGGCAGCACAGAATCAGGCTTCGGACAGAGCCCACAGAATAGGACAGGAGAGAATAGTTACAGTATATAAACTCATCACAAAGGGTACAGTAGAAGAAAAGATCCTGAAGCTCCAGGAAATGAAAAGTGCCCTGGCTGATGATATTTTGTCCGCTGAAGGGATCAGCAGCAGCCGGATAGACAGAAACGAGATCCTTGAGCTTTTGAAACGGTAGTCTTGAGGGGGAACTGCCTATTTGCAACTTTTTATTGTTTTATTTCAACTTTGGATTTACAAAAACAGTTATACCAATGAAAAATATCTTTGATGGTG
>CADBTX010000341.1 GCA_902797705.1 uncultured Lachnospiraceae bacterium
ATGGAGGAGCAGAAGTTGAAATGAATCAGGACGGGGCTGTAGTCATTCATTCTGCTTCAGGCGATTATTCTGGAAGTTTTAGCGAAGAGGACGACAGTACTTTGATAATTAGTGGTTCTGACCAAACGACATATACCTTAGATAAAAGCACCGGATCCGTGTCATCTTAATATTGACCATGAATAAAACCCGTCATAAAAACACCATAATACAAATAGGGATATCCCTTCTTTCTGCAGCCCTCCTTACACTCCTTATAGGGGGGCTGGGAGTGCTGGAGAGGCCGGACTCCTGGATCGCGGATGCCCTGTATCAGCATCCAAAGGCTCCGGATAACTCCATAATCCTTATAGGTATCGATGACCGGGCGCTGCAGGAGATAGGCCCTTATAATACCTGGGACCGGAGTGTTATGGCTTCCGCATTGGAAAAACTGAATTCCGATCCCGAAAGGAAGCCGGCGGTGGTGGCTATCGACACCCTCTACACCGGAGAGACCGACGGAGAGGGGGATGTCCGCCTGGCGGAAGCTGCAAAGAAGCTTGGGAATGTCATCACTGCTTCCTTTGCATCCATAGGTACTGCGGTGGCGGAAGATAAGGAGGGGAACGCTTACCTTGATCACGACGCGGTGCTGGAGTATTCCCTTCCCTACAGGGAATTAAGGGATGCTACCATTCAGGGACATATCAATGCCATGACGGATTCCGACGGGATATTGAGGCACGCCCTCATATATCTGGAACCTGAGGGGGAAAGGGTCTATTCCATGGCATATACCGCCGCAAAGGAGTACGCTTTGTCGAAGGGTTTTGAGATATCTCTTCCCTTTGCCGATGATAAGAATTATTACGTGTCCTTTTCCTCCCTTCCCGGAGGCTATTACGACGGCTATTCCATTTCAGACCTTATAAACGGAGAACTTGGTCCCGATATATATGAAGATAAGATCGTCTTTATAGGTCCTTACTCCGTAGGCCTTCAGGATGCCTTTTTTACGGCCATAGATCACGGAAGGCAGATGTACGGCGTGGAATACCAGGCCAATGTCACCGCCATGATGCTTGGAGGGGATTATAAAAAGGAGGCGGGGAAAAGCCTGCAGCTCATCCTCTTATTCCTGATATGTTTCCTTTCTTTTCTGTTATTTAACAATACGGATATCAGGACCTCCAGTATCGCGGCGGCCCTTATCATCATCATAAATACCGCTGCAGCCTATTTCCTGTATGAAAACGGCACGGTGATACATCCCCTTTGGATAAGTGCCGGAGTGCTGATCCTTTACCTCGCCTCGGTGGCGGTGCAGTACGTCCGTTCCGTTGCGGAGAGAAGAAGGATCAAGAATACCTTTGAACGTTATGTGGCGCCTGAGATAGTGCAGGAGATATTGAAGGAGGGCACAGAAAACCTGTCTCTCGGAGGAAAACTCTGTGACATTGCGGTGCTCTTTGTGGACGTCAGAGGTTTTACCACCATGTCGGAGCGGCTTTCTCCGGAAAAGGTGGTTCTGATACTCAATAAGTATCTTACAATGGCCAGCGGCTGCGTGGAGAAAAACGGAGGTACATTGGACAAATTCGTGGGAGACGCCATGATGGCCTTCTGGGGTGCGCCTCTCATCCAGGATGATCCTGTATATAACGCGATCCTTACTGCAAAGGATATAGTGAGCGGAGCAGAGAGGGTGTCTGATGAGCTTAAGGAAGAGATCGGAGAGGAACTGAACGTTGGAGTGGGAGTCCACTTCGGTCCTGCAGTCGTGGGTAATATGGGGGCGGAGAAGCATATGGACTACACAGCCATAGGCGATACCGTAAATACCGCAGCCCGTCTGGAGGCCAATGCCCCGGGAGGAGAGATCTATATAAGCCGGAAAGTGGCGGAAGCCCTTGAAGGCCGCATAAAATATGAATCTCTGGGAAATACCATCCGCTTAAAGGGCAAATCCGAAAACTTCGAGGTTCTGCGTCTCATATCTTAAAAAGGCGGTCATCCTTATACGTTTATCATGATTATCATGGGGAATATGCTTGACGGATCGGGGAATTATGGTATAATGCTCCTTGTGTGCGACACAAATACCCATCAGGATTATTGATATCTGTTGGTCCGAAGGGAGGTCAGGTGGGAAGATGTCAAATGTTATCGTAAAAGAAAACGAATCTCTTGACAGTGCATTACGCCGTTTCAAAAGGAACTGCGCTAAGGCAGGTATCCAGCAGGAGATACGTAAGAGAGAGCATTACGAGAAGCCCAGCGTAAGACGTAAGAAAAAGTCCGAAGCTGCCCGTAAGCGTAAATATAATTGATCTTTTGGCTCCGGTTCGTTCCGGAGCTTTTTTACTACTATGAAGAATGAGGAATTAAAATTCAGGAAAAGTGATGTGCTGATCCCCCTTGCGGCCATTATTTTTTCCGCAGGGATATGGATCTTTTCCGCCCTTTCCTCCGGAGCTGACGGCAGGGGAGATATGGTGAGAGTCACCGTTAACGGAGAAGAGTACGGCCGCTTTCCCCTGTCAGAAAAAAGGGATATAATCATTAAGGGTTACGCGGGCTTTACAAACACCCTTCTGATAGATAACGGAGAAGCGGATATCATTGAGGCCGGCTGCCCGGATAAGATATGCGTGCATCAGAGAAAGATAAGCCGCAGGGGCGAGACCATAGTCTGTCTCCCGAACAGGGTAGTGATTGAGATCGAAGGAAAAGAGGAAGGTAATATAGATGCAGTCTCCAGGTAAAAGGACGGCCCTTCTCGGGATCTCCGTGGGTCTTGGAATGATGCTTACCTACCTTGAAGCAAATCTTCCCGTATTCATGGGAGTTCCGGGAATGAAGCCCGGTTTTTCCAATATCCTTGTGGTATTCCTTATGTATGTATGCGGCTGGAAGGAAGCCCTTCTTGTGAATTTTGTAAGGATCATGCTCTCCGGATTATTATTCGGGAATCCCTTTTCGATAATATACAGCCTTTCCGGGGCGGCGGTGAGTTTTATCGCCATGTGCGCCGGGAAACGTAGCGGGATCTTTTCCTGCTACGGAGTCAGCATGACGGGAGGGATCTTCCACAATGCAGGGCAGATCATCGCAGCCATCTTCCTTGTGGAGAATTACAGGATAATACTCTATCTTCCGATCCTTATGATTACCGGCTGTGCCACCGGTCTTTTGACAGGATTCCTGTCTGCGGCCATGATCAAAAGGGTTGGAAGGTTCTTTACGAACTGATCCTTAGATAAGGAGATTAGATAAGATGATAGAATTTTTAAGAGGAAGGCTTTCCGATCTGGATCCGGGAAGGGCCGTGATAGATGTGAACGGCGTAGGCTATGTGCTTTCAATATCTGACAGCACGGCGGCTCTTATGCCGGCTATCGGAGAAGAAGTAAAGATATACACTTTTCTTTCCGTAAGGGAGGACGGAGTGACCCTTTACGGCTTTCCAACATACGAGGATCTGGATATCTTTAAGAAACTTATAACCGTAAGCGGCATAGGACCAAAGGGGGCTCTCGGGATACTTTCCGTCCTTACTCCGGATGACCTTCGCTTTGCCATTCTATCAGGGGATTCCAAAGCCATTTCAAAGGCTCCGGGAATAGGGAAAAAGACTGCGGAGCGGCTTATACTTGACTTAAAGGATAAGATGGGATCCATGGAGAGCATGAGAGAGCTTTCCGGCAGTCCTTCTGACGTAAGGAAGGTTAGCGACAGCGTAAGGGATGATGCGGTAGAGGCACTGGTGTCCCTTGGTTATTCCTCCTCAGACGCTTTCAGGGCGGTTAAGGAAGCTGCTGCGCTCACGGGAGATGATACTGATGCGGACCGCTTATTGCAGGCTGCGCTTAAGGTGATAATGTGATATGGAAAAAAGGGTGATAGAAACAAGGTTCACGGAAGAGGACATAAGGATAGAGGGCTCCCTTCGTCCGAAGACTCTTAATGAATACATAGGTCAGGATAAGATAAAGGAGACGCTCCGTATCTATATCGATGCTGCGAAGAAGAGGGGAGATCCCCTGGATCACGTGCTCTTTTACGGCCCTCCGGGACTTGGAAAGACCACTATAGCAGGGATCATAGCCGAAGAGATGGGGGTCAGTATGAAGATCACCAGCGGCCCTGCCATAGAGCGCCCGGGAGATATGGCGGCCATACTTAACGGCTTAAAGGACAGGGACGTTCTCTTTGTGGACGAGATACACAGGCTGAACCGCCAGGTGGAGGAGGTACTTTATCCCGCCATGGAGGATTTCGCCATAGATATCATGATAGGAAAGGGACCTGCCGCAAAGTCCATAAGGCTGTCCCTGCCTAAATTTACCCTGATAGGCGCCACCACCAGAGCGGGGCTTCTTTCCGCTCCGTTAAGGGACAGATTCGGGGTGATAAATCATATGGAATTCTACTCCGTTACGGATCTCGCCACCATTATCACAAATTCCGCTAAAAAGCTTAAGGTGGAGATAGATGAGGAGGCATCCCTGGAGCTGGGACGGCGTTCAAGAGGAACCCCCAGGATCGCAAACCGCCTGTTAAAGAGGGTCAGGGACTTTGCGGAGGTAAGGTATGACGGCCATATCACGGTGGATGTCGCCAATACCGCTCTCGATCTTATGGAAGTGGATAAACACGGACTTGATAATCTGGACAGAAATATCCTGAATATCATGATAGAAAAGTTTAAGGGGGGACCTGTAGGACTGGATACTCTGGCTGCCGCCATAGGAGAGGACGCAGGCACCATAGAGGATGTGTATGAGCCCTATCTCCTTAAGAACGGCTTTATAATGCGGACTCCCAAGGGCAGGGTGGTAACGGATCTCGCATATACCCACCTTGGCCTGGGACTCTAATCTCTTCTAAAGAGATCCCTTGTATATACCTTGCTCTTAACGTCATCAAGGCAGCTGTCATATCTGTTGGCGATGATGGCGTCGGCTCTTTCTTTGAATTCCGGAAGGTCGTTTACAACCTCTGAATTAAAGAAGGTGGAGCCGTCTTCAAGGGCGGGCTCGTAGATTATGACCGTGGCGCCCTTGGCCTTCACACGCTTCATTATCCCCTGAATGGAGCTCTGGCGGAAGTTGTCGGAATTGCTCTTCATGGTAAGGCGGTAAACCCCGATAACGATATTCTTTTCCGCGTCTTTATTATAGGTATTCTCTGAGCCGTCCCCGGAATAGGAATAATATCCTGCGATCTCAAGAACCCTGTCTGCGATAAAATCCTTTCTGGTACGGTTTGATTCCACAATGGCCTCTATGAGGTTTTCCGGAACATCCCTGTAATTGGCGAGGAGCTGCTTTGTGTCCTTCGGAAGACAGTAGCCTCCGTAGCCAAAGGATGGGTTGTTATACTGGGTGCCGATACGGGGATCCAGGCAGACGCCTTCGATTATGTCTTTTGTGTTAAGTCCCTTTGATTCCGCATAGGTGTCAAGCTCGTTAAAGTATGAGACCCTGAGGGCCAGATAGGTATTGGCGAAGAGCTTTACGGCTTCAGCTTCCGTGGTGCCCATGAAGAGGGTGTCTATATCCTCCTTTAAGGCTCCTTCTTTTAGAAGAAGAGCGAATTCCTCCGCGGCTGACTTTAGCTTAAGATCATTCATATCGGTTCCAAGGATTATGCGGCTGGGATAGAGATTGTCGTAGAGGGCCTTTGATTCCCTTAAAAATTCCGGGCTGAATAAAATATTCTTCGTTCCGAATTTCTCCTTGGCGTGTTCCGTGAAGCCAACGGGAATGGTGGACTTGATCACTATATAGGCTTCGGGATTTGTTTTAAGGACCAGGTCGATCACGGCCTCAACAGCAGAGGTATCGAAGTAGTTTTTCTTCGGGTCGTAATTGGTGGGGGC
>CADBTX010000342.1 GCA_902797705.1 uncultured Lachnospiraceae bacterium
CGGCAATGGGGCAAAACCCCTGCATGCCATAATTCTTTGGGCCGTAACTGCGCAGCAAGGTGCGCAGTTCGGCTGTGAACTGTAACCGAATCATTACAGTGGATTATAACATGAGTAGAATAAGTTGTGAACTTTGTAAAAAAAGTTTATAATAAAGCATTATGTAAAATTAAGGGCTCTATGTGCTTTCTTATAAGAAAGGAGGTGATACCTTGTCAGGAAACATATTTGATAACAGAAGACTGTACGCAGTGGATGATTATACCTCACCTGAAGTTCTCTACGACAATCTTATAGAGATAGTGAAAAGGTATCACCCTTCCGACGATATCAGCCTTATAGAAAAGGCTTACAGAGTGGCCGGTGAAGCGCATAAGGATCAGCTGAGGCGGAGCGGGGAACCCTATATCATACATCCCCTGAGCACAGCCACCATCCTTGCGGATCTTGAAATGGACAAGGAGACTATAGTGGCGGGGCTTCTCCATGACGTGGTGGAGGATACCATCATGACCAAGGAGGACCTGGAGCGGGAATTCGGTAGTGACGTGGCGAACCTGGTGGACGGCGTCACAAAGCTGAATAAGCTTAAATACCGGGGGAACAGGGCGGAATTCCAGGCCGACAATCTCCGGAAGATGTTCCTTGCCATGGCGAAGGATATAAGAGTAATAATAATCAAGCTGGCGGACCGGCTCCACAACATGCGTACCCTTCAGTTCCAGTCTCCGGAAAAGCAGCAGGAGATATCCAGAGAGACGCTGGACATATATTCTCCCATAGCCCAGAGGCTGGGTATCAGCAGGATAAAGATAGAACTTGACGATCTATCGCTCAAATACTTAAAGCCCGATGTCTATCACGATCTGAAGCTCCAGATCTCCCAGAGAAGGGAAGAAAGGGAGGAGTTCGTCCGGGGCATAGTGGCAGAAGTGTCCGCGAAGATGGAGGAAGCCGGCATCTCCGCCACGGTAAGCGGAAGGATAAAGCACTTCTTCTCCATCTACAAGAAGATGGTGAACCAGAATAAGAATCTGGACCAGATATATGATCTTTTTGCCGTAAGGATAATAGTCAATGACGTAAAGGACTGCTACGCCGCCCTGGGCATTATACACGAGATGTATAAGCCCATTCCCGGCAGGTTCAAGGACTATATCGCAATGCCCAAAGCCAATAATTACCAGTCATTGCACACCTCCCTTATCGGCCCCAACGGAACGCCCTTTGAGATACAGATAAGGACCTTTGACATGCACAGGACCGCGGAATTCGGTATCGCGGCCCATTGGAAATATAAGGAGACCTCTGACGGAAGGCATCCCGATGAGAATGAGGAAGAGAAACTCTCCTGGCTTCGGACCATACTTGAGTGGCAGAAGAACCTGTCCGATAACAAGGAATTTATGAACCTCCTGAAGAGCGACTTAAACCTCTTCTCCGACTTTGTGTACTGCTTTACCCCCACCGGGGACGTGAAGAATCTTCCCTCCGGCTCCACCCCTGTGGATTTTGCCTATGCCATACACAGTGCAGTGGGTAACAAGATGGTTGGCGCCAGGGTCAACGGGAAACTGGTGAACATCGATTACGTGATCCAGAACGGCGACAGGGTAGAGATACTGACCAGCCAGAATTCCCACGGCCCGAGCCGTGACTGGCTGAAGATAGTCAGATCCACCCAGGCCCGTTCAAAGATCAACCAGTGGTTCAAGAACGAGCTTAAGGAGGACAACATAGTAAGGGGCAAGGCCCAGTTTGCGGAGTACTGCAGGGCACATGCCATAAGGACTGAAGATATCATGAAGCCGGAGTACCAGCAGGCTGTCATGGATAAATACCGTTTCAAGGATTTTGACGCCGTATATGCAGCCATAGGACACGGCGGCCTGAAAGAGGGCCAGGTGGTCAACCGCATGGTGGAAAAGTATGAAATGGACCACATGCGGACCATCACCAATGAGGAAGCTCTGGCCTCCATGGACGAAGCGGCAAAGAAAAACGTTTTCCATAAGAGCGAAGGCGGAATCATTGTAAAGGGAATAACAGATGTTTCTGTTCATTTCAGTAAGTGTTGCAACCCTCTTCCCGGGGACGAGATCGTGGGATACGTCACCAGGGGCAGGGGAGTAAGTATCCACCGTACCGACTGTATCAACATAATGAATATGGCGGAATACGACAGGGAAAGGCTTATAGAGGCCGACTGGCAGAAGGGGCTTGAGGATACCAACGAGGAGTATACGGCGGATATCAATATATTCGCCACCAACAGAAACGGCCTTCTTGTGGATGTTTCAAGGCTTTTCACCGAGGCCAACATAAGCATCATAGGCATAAACAGCAGGGTGAACAAGCAGAATATCGCCACTCTCTACATTTCCTTTAATATCCACAACACTGCGGAGCTTGACGGCATCATACAGAAACTGAGAGCCATACCCGGAGTGATGGATATCGAGAGGACGTGACAGGTTAGCCGGGAATATCAAGGTGAGGTTTATATGGGAAAAACGATAAAGAAAATGGTGCTGGGACCGGTAGGGACAAACTGCTATATCTTCAGTGATGAAGACACAAAAGAAGCAGTGGTGTTCGATCCCGGGGACAGAGGAGACAAGGTCTATGAATACCTTAAGGGAGAGGGCTTAAGTCTCAAGGCGGTATTTCTTACCCACGGCCATTTTGACCATATCACCGGAGTCCCTGCCCTTTTAAGGATGGCGAAGGACGACGGGGAAAAGCCGGTGCTCTATGCTTCGGAGGATGAAAAGAACCTGCTTTCCGATGCGATATTGAACTGCTCCGGCACCGCAATGTCCGGCGGAGAGGGGGGAGTTACCCTTGATGCGGATCACTGGCTTAAGGAAGGCGAGGAACTGACTGTAGCGGGCCTTAAGATAAAGTGTATAAAGACACCGGGACATACCGAGGGCAGCATGTCCTTCTTTCTGGAGGATGAGAGGATGCTTGTATGCGGGGATACGGTTTTTGAAGGCTCGGTGGGAAGGACGGACCTGCCCACAGGCTCGGACAGCCTCCTTCAGCAGTCTATCAGCGAAAAGATAATAAAACTGCCTGAATTCACATATATCCTTCCGGGACACGGACCGGAGACCACCATAAGGGACGAGATACAGTATAATCCCTGGTTCAGGTAATAAAGATCATAAGGAGAGAGTATGGCACTACCCAGGAAACCCGTTACGGGAATGAAGGATATCCTTCCGGACGAGATGGAAATAAGGAACTATGTTCAGAAAAAGGTGAGGGAAACCTACGGAAGATACGGATTTACCGAAATAGAAACACCTGTTGTTGAACATATCGAGAATCTTTCCAGCAATCAGGGAGGAGAGAACGAGAAGCTTATCTTCAGGATATTAAAGAGAGGGGAGAAGCTGAACTTAAGCGAAGCCAGGGATTCATCGGATCTCACGGACTCGGGCTTAAGATACGATCTCACCCTTCCGCTTTCCAGATATTATTCGAATCACATGAACGATCTGCCGAATCCCTTTAAGGCTCTTCAGATGGGAAATGTATTCAGGGCTGACAGACCGCAGAAGGGAAGGTTCCGTCAGTTCATGCAGTGTGACATTGACATTTTGGGAGATGCAACAAATCTTGCGGAGATCGAGCTCATTCTTGCAACGACTGCATTACTCATAAACATGGGATTTACGGGCTTTACGGTAAAGATCTCCGACAGGAGGTTTTTAAAAGCCATGGCAGCCTGGTCCGGTTTTCCCGAGGAGGATTACGACAGGATATTCATAATTCTGGATAAGATGGATAAGATCGGAGCGGAGGGAGTAAAGGCCGAACTTACGGGGGCAGGCTTCGATGTGGATAAGGTGGATAAGTACATGTCCCTCTTTACTTCGGGGGATGGAGGCGTTCAGAGGATAGAGAAGCTGGGAAAGATACTGGGAGAAAGCCTGCCTGATGGCACCACAGAGTCTCTTTCCGAGATAATAAGCTGCGTAAATGCGGCGAAGGCCGGTGATTTCAATATTTCATTCGAGCCAACTCTGGTCCGGGGAATGGCCTATTATACCGGGACCATCTTTGAGATAACCATAGATGAATTCGGATCCTCCATTGCGGGAGGGGGAAGGTATGATGGCATGGTGGAGCGATTTACCGGCGTTAAGACCCCTGCCTGCGGCTTCAGCATCGGTTTCGAGAGGATAATCACCATGCTCCTGGACCGGGGCTATAAGGTGGAGGGAGAAGAGGGCCGCATAGCCCTTCTAATCGATAAGAAGATAAAGGGTGAAAGGCTGTCCTCCATAATGAAGGAGGCTGCTGAACTTAGAAAGGGCGGCAGCACGGTGCTGGTGTCCAAGATGATGAAGAACAAGAAGTTTCAGAAGGACAATCTTTCCCGGGACGGCTACACGGACATAAGGGAATACTTTGAATAAGGGCTTCGGCAGAGGCCAAAGATCAGGAATAGGAGATATTTTAGTCATGTTTCAGTCAAGAACACATACCTGCGATGAATTAAGACTTTCTGATGCAGGTAAAAAGGTAACGATCTGCGGATATTATGAAAATATGAGGAAGGTTTCAAAAACCCTTGGATTCCTCATTTTAAGGGATTTCTACGGAAAGACCCAGGTGGTGCTCGAAACCGGGGAGATGATGGAGAAGCTTTCCGGCATCAATACGGAGTCCACTCTTCAGATAAGCGGTACCGTAAGGGAGAGGTCCTCGAAGAACGGGGAAATGCACACCGGTGATATAGAGGTGGTGCCTGATGATATAAAGATCCTCGGGAAATGCCGCTATAACGAGCTTCCTTTTGAGATAAACCGTTCAAAGGAGGCGGATGAGAATACCAGGCTTAAGTACAGGTTCTTAGATCTCAGGAATCCTGCGGTGAAGGACAGGATGGTGCTTAGGAGCACAGTGATCTCGGAACTACGAAAAGCAATGACCGATGAGGGATTTATGGAGATCACCACTCCCATCCTCACCTGTTCCAGCCCGGAGGGAGCCAGAGACTATCTCGTGCCCTCGAGGCTGCATCCCGGAAAATTCTACGCTCTTCCCCAGGCACCGCAGCAGTTTAAGCAGATCCTTATGGCTTCCGGTATCGACCGTTATTTTCAGATCGCGCCCTGCTTCAGGGATGAGGACGCAAGGGCTGACAGATCTCCCGGAGAATTCTATCAGCTGGATATGGAAATGGCCTTTGCCACACAGGAGGATGTGTTCAGTGTTCTTGAGAGGGTGCTCCCTCCCGTATTTGCCCGTCACGGGGTATATGACACGGCTTCCCCTGCTCCGTTTAAGCGCATAAGATTTGAGGATGCCCTTAGTACCTACGGCACCGATAAGCCGGATCTCAGGATAGATCTTAAGCTTGATGATGTGACAAAAGTCCTTTCCGACTGCGGATTTAATCCCTTCAGCAGCGGAAACTCCATAAAGGCCGTAAAGGTTACGGATTTCAAACTTTCCAGAAAGGCCATAGACAAGATACTGGCAGATACCGAGGTGGTATCAGGAAATAAGGCCTGCTACGTGAAGGTGGATGAGGCAGGAGAGCTTACAGGCGGCATCTCCAAGTTCCTTACGGAAAGGAAGGATGCTCTTATAAATGCTCTGGGTCTTAAGAGCGGAGACTGCGTATTCTTTGCGGCAGGAGAGGAGAGGGCGGCCCGCAAGACCGGAGGCGCCCTTATCAAGATTATAGGACCTCAGGCTGAGGGCCATATGGATAAAGAGAGATATGAATTCTGCTGGATCGTGGATTTCCCCATGTATGAGATCGGAGAGGAATCCGGAGAACTGGAATTCTGCCACAATCCTTTCTCAATGCCCCAGGGAGGCATGGAGGGATTAAAGAATGATGATCCCTTGAGCATCATGGCCTATCAGTACGATCTGGTGTGCAACGGCGTGGAGCTTTCCAGCGGCGCCGTGAGAAACCATGATCCCGAGATAATGATCGAGGCCTTCAGAAAGGTGGGTCTTGACGAAGAGGACGTAAAGAAGAAATTCCCCGCTATGTACAATGCCTTCTGCTACGGTGCCCCTCCCCATGCCGGCATAGCTCCGGGCGTGGACAGGATGATCATGCTCATTGCGGGAGAGGAATCCATCCGTGAGATAATCCCCTTCCCCATGAACAAGAATGCCCAGGATCTTATGATGGGTGCTCCTTCAGGGGTGGAGGAAAAGCAGCTGAAGGATGTACATATCGCCTGCACGGAAATCGAAGAGGAGTGATCGATGCAGCGCCTTATCGGGAAGTCCTATATGTATGGCTTCAGCCACTATCTCTACGGTGAAGCCTATTTCGGTTCCTACGAAGGCATAAGGTTCCGTCTGGGAAGGGAACCCTTGAAGAACGTGTTTTTCTCGCCCGAGAGCGAATGGGCAAAGGATGGGGAAAATGAGGCGTTCTTTCTCGCAACTGTATGGCCCGAGCCCTGGTGCTACGAAAAAAGGGACCCGGAAAAGACTGTGGAAGAGCGGTTTCCCTTTTCGGAAGAGGGGCTGGATCAGGCCATAGAATGGATAAAGGAGAAAAAAGTTGGGAAGTGAACTTGATAAGGAAATACTGAGACGGAGGACCTTTGCCATAATAAGCCACCCCGATGCGGGAAAGACCACCCTGACGGAGAAATTCCTGCTTTACGGAGGGCAGATCAATCTTGCGGGAAGCGTAAAGGGAAAGGCCACTGCCAGGCATGCTGTATCCGACTGGATGGATATAGAGAAGGAGAGAGGTATCTCCGTTACTTCCTCGGTGCTTCAGTTTGAATACGACGGAAAATGCATCAATATCCTGGATACACCGGGACATCAGGACTTTTCGGAGGATACCTACAGGACCCTTATGGCTGCGGACTCCGCAGTGATGGTGATAGACGGAGCCAAGGGCGTGGAGCCCCAGACCAGGAAGCTTTTTAAGGTCTGCGGCAGGAGAGGTATCCCTATATTCACTTTTATCAACAAGATGGACAGAGAGGCCAGAGATACCTTTGACCTCATCGACGAGATAGAAAAGGAACTGGGCATCTCCACCTGTCCCGTAAACTGGCCTATAGGCTCCGGAAAGGAGTTTAAGGGGGTTTATGACAGGGAGAGCGGAAATATCGTGGAGTTCTCCGATACACAGAAGGGCACCAGGGAGGGAACCTATACCAATATTTCCCTGAAGGACGAAGCAGCAGCCAGGGAAGCCATAGGAGACGAGGCCTATGAGAAGCTTTCCGGGGAGATAGAACTTTTGGACGGGGCCTCAGAGGCCTTTGACCAGGAGGCTGTGAACAAGGGGAAGCTGTCTCCCGTATTCTTCGGCTCCGCCCTTACCAATTTCGGCGTGGAGATCTTTCTTCACCATTTCCTTAGAATGACCACCAGCCCTCTTCCCAGGGTTTCGAATGCAGGTGTTATTGATCCTGTTGAAAGGAAGTTTTCAGCCTTTGTTTTCAAGATCCAGGCCAATATGAACAAGGCCCACCGGGACAGAGTGGCCTTTATGAGGATATGCTCCGGCAAGTTTGAGGCCGGAATGGATGTATACCATGTTCAGGGCGAGAAGGAAGTCCGGCTCATGCAGCCCCAGCAGATGATGGCTGATGACCGTCATGTGGTGGACAAGGCTTATGCCGGAGATATCATCGGTGTTTTTGATCCCGGGATCTACTCCATCGGGGATACCCTGTGTACTCCCGGGGAAAAATTCGCTTTTTCCGGCATTCCCACCTTTGCGCCCGAGCATTTTGCCCGTGTCCGCCAGGTGGACACCATGAAGAGAAAACAGTTTGTAAAGGGGATCATGCAGATCGCCGAGGAAGGCGCCATTCAGATATTCCAGGAAGAGAATTACGGAATGGAAGAGATAATCGTGGGCGTGGTGGGCGTGCTTCAGTTTGAAGTGCTGCAGTACAGGCTCAAGAATGAGTATAATGTGGATATCATA
>CADBTX010000343.1 GCA_902797705.1 uncultured Lachnospiraceae bacterium
AGGCATCAGGTCATTTAAGAGATCCTGATGGAATTGTCTTACTTCGCTGTCTGCCCTGGAAAACTCCTGGGGTTTATTTTCCGCGTCAAAGGTGGGCGCCACTACGATCATCGGCTTTATGGCACCCTTTTCGATCATGTTATCAATAAGGTTCTTAAAAGCTCCTCCGTTGATACCGAAGAACTCGTCCGCAGTTCCGCTTAAGCCGTGCATCACATAGAAGATGTCGTATCTGGTTTTCGTATCGTCCTCATTGTATCCGTACGGGAGGTACACGCAGGCTGTCTTTTCTATACTGCTGCCGTCCCCGGCGTAGTCTTTTGAAGTATACTTTATTATGACAACTCTTCCCTGTTTTCCGGCCGCCGTAAGATAATTTCCGGGTACGGGTTTTGTCCAGCCTGTCTGGAATGAAGCTGTTAACGGCGCAGCAAAAACGCCTCGGGGTACCGATAACATTATTAGTATTAATATGGATAATAATATCCTTACTGTAGTCTTCAAAATCTCTCCCGGTTTTTCCTGTCATCCTGAGCGCCAGCGAAGGATCTCTCATAGATTCTTCGCTTCGCTCAGAATGACATTCAGATATGAATAGCATCCTGACATTCAGATATGAATAGCATCCTGCTTTACAGTATATCACCTTCTATCTATACTAGGTGTATGAAACAGTCGGGGAAAAGTAAGAACTTAACAAAGAAAATCTTTCTGTTTGCTGCAGCTGCCGGGCTTATTGCCATTCTCCTCTATATACTTTTCTGGGGTAAAAGCTCCCGGGATGCATACGGCACCCTCACTGTTACAAACCTGGATGTCGGCAAGGCAGACTGCGCAGTTCTAATGTACATGGATCATACGGGTATCATAGATGCGGGGACGGAAGAAGCCTATCCGGTTATAGATTCTTTTCTGAAAGACCACCATGTGGAAAAGATCGATTACATGATACTCACCCACTATGACCGGGATCATATCGGCAGTGCGGTTTCCCTGATAGATGATTACGATATCAGAAAGATCTATATTCCCGATTACGTCAGCGAGAAAAAGCACTACCGGGAGCTTATGGACCGGGTAGAAGGTCTGGAAAACGTTACCCTCGTGAATACTGAAGTATCCGACAGCTTTGACGGACTGTACCTCGATATCATCCCGGCTGCCTTTCCGGAAAAACTCACGGAAGACGAAGAGGACTATGACAATAATATGTCACTTCTCTGCATGATGAGATTGGGTTCGAAAAAGCTTTTCTTTACGGGAGACATCGAAAAAGACAGGATAGCGGAAATACTGGACAGTTCACTCGACATAGATGCCGACTGGATAAAGCTTCCCCACCACGGGACACATGAAAAGAAAATGAAGAAGTTCTTAAAAAGGGTTTCCCCTGAATACTCCGTTATCAGTACTTCAGAGGAAGAGCCTCCGGAGGAAGAGCTCCTCTCACTTCTTGATGAACTCCGGATCAAAAACTTTGATACCGTAAAAGAAAATGTAGTGACCGAGTGCGACGGTCACTACATCAAAGTCACGGGAAGCTCTTCTACAGACTGAAGCGTCTCGCTGCGGCCTGGAAGATCTTTAAGTACCACGGCCGGAGTTCCCTGTCTGCGGTCTTCAGCATCTTTCTGATCTCTATGTGCTGCGGACAGTGCTGCTCGCATTTTCCGCACTGTACACACTGCGAGGCATCTGATGGGATCTTCTGGAATCCAACGGTCTGGAAATATTCCTTTCTTCCTGTGGCCTTTGCCTCCATATACATATGGTTGTAGCAGCGGAAAATGGACGGTATATCAACACCCCTCGGGCATGGCATACAGTAACGGCAGCCTGTGCATCCCACCTTCATTTTGGAATTGATACTGTCTCTCACCCTTCCTATGAGTTCCAGATCTTCTTCCGTAAGAGAACCCGGCATGCATTCGGATGCTGTGCGGCAGTTTTCTTCAACCATCTCAACGGAATTCATTCCTGAAAGCACGACCGTCACTCCGGTCTGGTTATAGAGCCACCTGAAAGCCCACTCTGCCGGAGTATATCCCCTATTGTTTTCGGCGATCATTTCCTTTGCTTCCGCCGGCATCAAGTCCACGAGCTTTCCGCCTCTTAAGGGCTCCATTATGATAACGGGGATCCCTTTTTTCTCAGCTTCTTCAAGCCCCCGCCGTCCTGCCTGGGTATTCTCATCCAGATAGTTATACTGTATCTGGCAGAAATCCCAGTCGTAGGCATTCAGGATCTTTAAGAACATATCTGTATTTCCGTGGAAGGAAAATCCGATATTTCGGATCTCTCCGCTTTTCTTTTTCTCATCTATCCACTCTTTGATGCCAAGTCCCACAAGCTTATTCCAGGCCTCGATATCCGTGAGCATGTGCATGAGATAGTAATCGATATACGTGGTACGGAGTCTCGATAAATGCTCTGCGAAATATTTATCGATGGCTTTTCTGCTGTTGATAAGGTACTGCGGAAGCTTGGTCGCGATATTGATCTTCTCCCTCACATGATTTCTTTCAAAGATCTCACCTATGGCGGCTTCGCTTCCGGTATAGATATACGCCGTATCGAAATAATTCACTCCGAGCTCAATGGCGCGCATTATCTCTTTTTCTGCCTTATCAATGTCTATCTTTCCGTTTTTCGTCGTAAACCTCATACAGCCGAATCCCATTGCGGAAAGCTCACGGCCGTATCTGTCTTTTCTATATTGCATCTATATTGCTCCTTAATTCCCCGTCCTTTACTCCGGATTTCTCAATACTTCCGTCATCCCCGAGTACATATACCGAGGTGGTCTTTGCTTCGCTGCCCTTGCCGCTTTCGATAAGTATGCGGTTATCTCCATCTGATGTATGTGCAAGATACATCCGGATGTCGTAAGCGCTGTCCGCTTTTATATCCGTATCCTGAAGCTTATTCCCGTCATAGTCAAACTCAAGTGAGATCACAGGATACTCTGCATACTGTCCGGGTGCGTCATAATCATATTCCGCAGTGGCATTAAGGATACGTTTATTGCCGTCCTTATCAAAGACACTTACATTCTGATAGAAACCGAATGACTGAAGGAAAGCCCCTGTATTTTCCTTTATATTTCCCGTGAAAAGCTCCGGATCCTCGTCATAGCGGATCGTCACTATCTGCTGCCCCGCTGCATAAGGCGCTATCTCATAGGGATTAAATATGAAGGTTATTCCCTCGTTTCCAAGAACCCAGTTAAAGTGTGATTCTCCTGCTTCCGCATTGTCTCCATAGGGCTCCAGAGCCGTTAAGGGATCATCGAAAAAT
>CADBTX010000344.1 GCA_902797705.1 uncultured Lachnospiraceae bacterium
CACTGCTGTCCGTATGCATACACATGGCTCATGACGTCATGCCGGACTTCTCTTTCCCTTTCCTCCGCCACTTCATAATTTATATCAAGGGCGTGCTCCTTAAGCTCGGCGATCATCTCATCAGTGATCTCCTTAAGTCCCAGTTCCTTTTCCGTCTCAGCGAGAGCGATCCAGAGCTGTCTCCAGGTCCTGAACTTCTTTTCCTGTGAAAAAATGTACTGCATCTCTTTCGATGCATACCTGCCCGAAAGAGGGCTTATGTATCTGTCTCTTGACATATCATCTCCTGAATTAAAAAATGCACTCATTCCAAATCAGATATTATATAGTATGAACGCAACCTAGGCAAGCTCCCTTAAAAAGCGGTCTGATATTCGACAAACCCAAAATAATTACCGCTTCCTTCAAGCGTAACAGAGCCTTCTGAAGACGTGTTGAAATTTACATCCGCCTTAAAATCCTTATCCTTTGCTTTACTGTATTTAAGCTTAAGCCTCTTTTGTTTTCCGCCGGAATATCTGATATTCACTTCGGCATTTTTCAGTTTCATCTTATCTTTATTAAATGTGCCCTTTTCAAAGCTGCAGCTGTTTTCTTTCCCGTTTCCGTCCAGGTATGTTTCCGTGTTATTTATACCGCCTATGAAAAGAGGATATACCGGGATCACAAGACCAAGTTCCGTACCGGCTCCAGGCTTTTTCAGATCTCCGTCGGTAAAAGTGCTGCCCTTATTGCTCCTAAGCTTTTTTTGAAGATCCCTGATCGTTTTATTCAGTGCTTTTCCGAGGGTCTTATTCAGTTCCTTATCCTCCAGCACTATTCCGGACAGATATGCAGCTTTCCCGATGCCTTTAATATTCCCGGACATCCTTCCGAAGCAGTCAAAGCTTGCGTTCTTTGCATTCTTTATCTTTACCTTCTTTACCTTTGCTTCCTTCCAGCCCTCACTTCCAAAAGAGGAAACGGAATCATCGGATGGCGGGGATGCAGCATATTCGCTGTTTTTCTCGCAATAGAATACTTTCACATCGATGTCATTAATTTTAGAGCTTCCTATCTTATTCCTATAATAAACATGCTTTCTCCCGTCTGCGCGGAGAGCACCGTTCATGCTTATCATAACCCGGTATTTCTTAACACCATCCTTATTTTTTTCGACTGAATCAAAGAAAACCGTGGAAGTACTGCTGACCCTGCTGTCAATGGCCTTATCCAACCCTGTAAGTATCTCATTTTTTGATATGGCGGAAACTCCCGGATCATTAAGAAGGGTCATTTCATCTTCCGTCACAATATTACTAAGCGCCTCTCCCTCTTTAGGCAGCACCGTAATATCCTTTGAATAGCTTACACTGCCGTAGCTATATGTGACCCGTGCCTTTCCGGGTTTTAGTCCGGTAAGCTCAAGTGAATAATAGCGATATATGATTTTTTTATAATCATCAATTTCTACTTTTTCTTTCAGTAAATCCACTTTTAGTACCGAACTGTCAGAATTGTCAATAGACCAGATGATCCCGTCCTTTGGCTCAAAATCAAAGCTTAAGTCTGCCTTTTCACCGGCTCTTATGCTGTCAGGCCCGTTAAATCCTGCATCAATGACAGCTATGGATCTGGTTAAAGAAAATCCCCTTTCATCAAAAGCCGTGATCCGTACTACTCCGGAGCCCACCCCTTTTATAACACCCTTATCCACGGTGGCTACAGCTTCGTCGCTTGTTTCCCAGCGGTAATTACCGCTTCTTGAAGGAGTAAGAGTCAGGGTCTCACCCTTTTTAAGCTCCGTTCCTCCGTTAAATACGAAGCCATCCTTAGCAAGCTTTACGGCATTATAGGCATTCATTTCCCCGAAGCCGTATCCTTCATCCCAGCCCGGGTCTCCCATATCGACAGCAGAACTCAAAAGTATATCGGTAAGCTGTGCCACCGTGAGATCCGGTCTTGCGGCTAAGACTAAGGCCGCTACCCCCGAAACAACCGGAGCTGCCATAGAGGTACCGCTATAAAAATAGTAATTATTAAATCCACTGCTTAAAATGTTCCACCCCGGAGCAGAAATATCCTTTGTAGTCTGTCCCGGCATATTATAATTTGAAAAGTATGACCGGGATAAGGGTTCGTCCAATAATACTTTTTGGGAATGCTCATCATAAGTGCCGTTTCCAAGTGAAATGACTTCAATGCTGCGGGCGACAGCATCTCCCCAGGCCCCGAAGAAAGGACCTCCAAAAATATGAGCAGAATTCCCTGCAGCGAATATGGTGACTATTCCTTCATCATAGGCACCAAGGACACATTCGTTCATCAATATGTCATAGTATCCGGGTTTTGTTATGAAATCCTTATATTCCAGGTTCAACTCTACGGCCAAACTCATATTAATTGCTCTGATATTATATTTTTCCCTGTTTTTCAGAATGCATTCAAAACCCTTTAATATATTGCTTTCTAAAAGCTCTCCTTTACTCTCTTTCTTTGCTGCATTGACAGGAAACAGTCCGGCATCATAGGAAACACCGGCAATACCTTTATTATTATTGGCCTTTGCAGCAATTATCCCGCATACATGGCTGCCATGGTTTCTTACAAGTTCTGAACCCTGCCCTCCTTCTATTCCGTCCCCGGCTGCATCATAATAACCAACTATATTTTCTTTAAGATCCGGGTGGTCTATATTGAAGCCGCCATCAATTACAGCTACTGTGACCTTCTTTTCCGTTTTCTGAACATCCCATGCTTCACAGGCGCTGACAGACGGGAGATACCAGCAATCATTAATATAAGGATCATTTACGGAAACAGAGGCGAGGGATGAAGCCGAAACGCTTATACGGGATGTCTCTCGGCCTTCGATCATCAGGGATCTATGGCCGCCTTCCGGATCTTCCGGTATGTGATAAATATAATTCGGCTGGGCATAGCTGATAAGCGGAATGGAGCTTAACTGCACAATGGCCTCTCCCGTATCCACATTGTCCCTTAAATAAAGCTTTACGGTTCCAAGATACACATCCTCCTCCGTGACGGTAACGC
This sequence comes from uncultured Lachnospiraceae bacterium, assembly GCA_902797705.1. GTDB lineage: Bacteria > Bacillota > Clostridia > Lachnospirales > Lachnospiraceae > NK4A144. The sequence goes on from CADBTX010000344.1 coordinate 3,034, forward strand.
TTTTCACGGAGTCGGCGTATCTTAAATAACTGTTCAGTTCATCCAGGGAAGCGTCTTCGCATAGTTTTATAAGAACGGACTCCTCGTCATGTTCCCTTATGATATCCGGGACCATATCACCGGGAATATCTTCCACTGACAGGATCGATGCATAATCCTCACTCTGCTCATAAGAAACAGAAGCCACTCCGGGACTTCCGGATGCAGCCAGAGTTAATGTGAAGATCAAAACTACAGTCAAAACAACTGCTATAAGCCTTTTATCCGTTTTTATCATTATTACCGTCCTACACCGGTTCAAATCCGGAAACTATGTTCAGTACCTCCTGACCATACTCCGGAAAATCATGGACTATGGAATTGATCTCATCTCTTGATATATCCCGTGTCTGGGTATTGTATTCGATCCTCTTCCTTAAGGAGGACCGTCGTTCGAAGAGCTCATGCCTCACTTCCACCATCTCCCCGGGGTTCACCAGTGCTTCGCAGCGGTTTAGCCATATGGTGGGATCCTTCACCTGAAGGGATCTGAGTTCCCTAAGCAGCACCTTCCGTTCCTCGGAGAGATCGTCATTTGCCCTTTCCACGGCGATACGCGCCTGCTTTTCCTCTATGTAGGTATCCCACTGGTAGGAGAGCTGATCCGAAGTATTTACGGAATACTTCCTGTACTCATATTCAAGGAGGTTACTGGTATTAACAAATCTTATCTTTACCTTATTTAATTCCGTTATAACCGCATTTAAATATCTCTCGGTCCTTTCCAGTTCCCGGACTGATCTCATATACGTAAGGTATTCATAGATAAAGGCACCCGCCGCTATGAATGCCGTTGCCAGGAAGCCGATCTCCGCATGCATCTGAAGTCCGAACTGCATAAAGGAAAGAAGGCCTATAAGGAGGACTCCGAAAAGAAAGGTGATCATCACCATATTCTTCATATTGTGCATTGTCCCCTTAAGTTCCCTTATCCTGAACTCGCTGACGGCCTTTTCACCCTCAAGCTTCTGGAGGTCCTGACGGATAAGTTCCTTAAAGTCCTCGTTTTTCTGCATATTCCTGATATCATCCGGAACATCAGCTTCATATCTGGAAAAGATCCTGTATCTCTCATCGGAGATCCTGCCGATGCTCTTTACATTGGCGCTGCTCTGCCGGTTCAGATGATTGATCTTGTCCGCTATCCTGGATATCCGCTGCTTCGAATCATCGGGAAGAGCTTCAATGACCTCTATATCCGTAAGATAGTCGGTGACGAGGCGGTACTCCATCTTGGAGCGCTCTATCTCCTTGTCCGCTTCTATCATCTGCTCACAGCAGTTCTCGATATACCGGTCCCGTTCCTTCTTTACCCTTATATTAACGGACTCCCGCCGGATGGGAGGATTGTCCTCCCTTATGGTGCCGTCGAAAAACTCATCCTCATAGTCATCGTCCTGACGTAAGGCGGCTATTTTGTTCTTAAACCATGAAAATATATTCAACCCTTATTCCTGTATCTCGTTTTCCAGTCATTCAATACACTGTGTCTTAAGGAAGTATAGCCCGGATAATCCCCTTCCTTTTTCCTTTCCTCCGACTCTTGCAGCCGCCTGCCGTCATCCTTTCTGCGGGCGCGCCTTCCTGCCTCGTTCATGCGCTCCAGACAGGACGAACGGATATTATCCGGAACATTCCTCTTATCCATATAGGCGGAGAATTCCCTGTCATTCATAGAGAGTCTCGCCGAAACAATAAGCTTGTTTAAGAGATCCGGATCTCCCGGCACAAGAGCAAAGGCCTCTTCATAGTATTCAAAAGCCCTGTCAAATTTAAAGCTCTCTGCCGATGCATTTCCCATACCCTTTAGGAGCTTCGCCGCATCCACCGGGTCCTCCTCACGGTTAATGGTCTTTAATGCCGCCGTATACTCTATTACAGCCTCCGGGATCCTGCCGCTCTTAAAATAGAAATCCCCCCTGACCCTGTGGGAATCGTTGTTACTCATGTGCTCCCCAAGCTGCAGGGCCTTTTTCAGGGTCTCCAGTTCGCTGTCAGTGACAAAGTGTGTCTCGGAAAAAAGCATGCAGATCCGGTCCGCAAAATCGGAATGCCGCTCAAGCATGTCCTCATATCTGGAAGCCAGATCCGGCAGAGAAAGCCTCTTCCTTAAGAACCTGGCAAGGGGAGATCCGAAATCCTTCTCATCCAGCATGAACACATTTTCCCTGATATAGTAGAGAAGCTCTTCAAAGGAGTAAATGCCGGTTCCCGTATCCTTTATTATATATGGTTTTTCACTCCGTTCACCTATGCACTGATAGATCAAAGCATGATCTCCTCTTCCTTTTCTTTGCCGCTGGACTTGAAAATCTCTCCAAAACCCAGGTCCTTAATAATAAGCAGCAGCCTGTCCCTGGATAAAAAGCGGAAGTTTGCTTTTATCCTGCCTGCCCTGTCAGGCCGTACCGGCAGCCAGTCCAGTCTTATAACCTTATTTCTCTCATTCCTGTCTGCGATATCGGTTAAAACAAGGATCAGCTCCCTGTCATGTCCCAGCACGAGTTCCATGCTGCTCCCGGCGTCAAACCACTTTTCCCCTGCATCCGCGACGGTTAAGAGCACTTCCTTTCCTTCCGCCACAGCGCGGATACTGACATTTGTCACAAGTGAATCATCTCCAATATAAACATAGCGTCTGCTTATACGGATAAGATCCACGTCATTTGCCGCAGCGTAACAGGCGCCTTTGCTGTAGAGATTCTGGCCCTTAAACACCCTTGACCTGCTGCAGATATAGCGGAGAGTACGCTGTTCCCATCTCTCGTTAAAAGCTTCCCCGGTGAGATAGGTCCCGCTGGCCCCATGCTTAAGATCCTCCATGGCGATGGATAAGAACTTTTCATCAAGCCTCCTCCTGTCGGAACCGAAAAAGGGTACCATATCCTCTCTGCTCTTTATGGTATTCCTCACCAGGGCAGGAGTTGTGGAATGGTCTATGGAAAGGCTGCCGGAAACAAAATAGGAGTCCGTGTAGTCGTATAAATGAACTCCGTCACGCCACAGGCCTATGGGCTGGCTCAGGGCATAATAGAAAAAGCTTTCCCCGTAGCTTATTACCCTGACAGAGGGTATGCCTATCCCTGCGGATTTTACAGCCTCTTTCATCACTTTCCCGGAAAGGGCATGGATCCTTCTCACCGCCACAGTAAGAGCGTTAACCTTAGCCATTGCGGTTTCCGGCGGAAGCCTTAAAAGATAGGAAATAAACTTTCCGAGCAGAATGACGGCAGGATCATCTCCTCTCACGCCCCCTTTTTCAGCTGACTCGCAGGCCTTTTCAAAAAGGCCGGTCTCATATTCCATGTTATAGGCGGAGGCGGAATTCACCGCTTCCTCCCCGAATAAATATCTTCCGCTGCCCGGTGCCCTGAAGGCCGCCACCGGTATCTTAAAATTCTCATTCTCCCTGTCCGGAGAATAGGTTATGACTCCCTCGGAGGGATCATGGCAGATGGATATCAGTGTGTACTTTTCAGAAAGGTCTATACCTATGACCAGCTGTTTATTTACCAAAGAATTCCTCCACGGTCTCCGAAAGTCTGAGATACTGATCCATGAGATCCGTTAAGCTCAGGTCATCATTTACGGATTCGCATAGGAGCATGTCATTTATCAGGTCATACCTGGAATCCGTTCTTCCTCTGCGGGTCACATCCCGCTCCACCAGTTCACTCCTGACCGGATCTCTCTCTCCGTCGCTCTCTTCAGTGATATAGTATTGAAGTTTCTCTCCGTAGAACAGTACAAAATCACAGCTGTATACCCCCTGGTAATTCTCGTCCATGCTGCGTGTCTGAAACTCCTTTTCATTTCCGATGTCATCCGTGATCCGATAGTGGATCATGACCTTTTTCTCCGGATCCGTCATGTACTCCACAAAGGTACGGTCGTGATAAAGTGCCATGGCCGGCACATGATCCCTGTACTCCCTGAAGAATTCAAAAACGGTTCCCTCCTCCAAAAGCCTGTCCACCAGCGGCGAAAGCTGTTTTTTTACCTCCGAATCACGAAAATCCGAATAATACTTCAGAAGGGAAAGCGCCGAAATATCGTTAAGCTCCCCGTTTTCCCTGTATCTTAACAGTAGGGCCTTGAATATCCTCCTGTCCACTATCCTCTTATTTACAAAGTATTCATGGGCAATGTAGTCAAGACTGGCATTTATTATCTTTTCCCTGCCCCCGTTCTCTATGCAGCTTAAGAGTATCTCATCCCTGTCGGAAGTAAAACTCTTTGCGTAGAGCATCTGGGACAGTATCCGCTCCTCTATCTTTACGGTGTCCACGTTGAATTCGTGGGCCGCCTTCCATATATCCCTCAGATCCTTTATGGTTCCCTGGAACTCGGCGCAGAGGAAGCGGAGGATATTCTCGTCATACTTGCCTCTCTTTAAGGCCTCCCAGGCGAGATTAAGGAGACAGGGGTCTTCGGTATTTATCCCCTCACCTATCATACGGCTTAAGAGACGCACAAGTATCACGGGATCCACTCCCTCTGGACCGTACTCCTTAATCAGCTCATAAACATTCCTGTGCATGCCCCTTGCCACATAAAGACGGCACAATTCCGCCCGCACCTCGGAGGAAACGTGCGACACATCCATTTCATCCAGCACCTTGTCCAGATCCTCGAATCTGTCATGGTCGGAATAAAACCTTAACAGGGCAAAATAGCACTCATCCCTTATGCTCCTCTCTATTTCCAATGATGCGGAAAGGAGACGTATGCTGCTCTCATTTACCTGATTTACCTGTATCGTATGTCTTCCGCTGCCGCAGACATAAAAGGCCTGCCCCACTTCCCTTTCAAGGCCGAACCTTATGGCCTTTGTGAACTTTACGGGATTGAGCAGCGTCTTGTCGCTGACAGCCCTTCTGGCAAGAGTGCGGCGCATATCTGCGTATTCGTAGATAAGATCGTATTCCCCGCCGTAAAAGGAGATTATGGCCTTTGAATTTATGACGGGAGCGCTCCTCTCCCGGTTAAAGCCGTTCTCAAAGGCCGAAACCCTTTTGACATCGGGATCCTTTACCTCTATCTCATGACAGAATATAAGGGGACTCACGGCCAGGAGAAAACGCCCCGAAAGCTCAGGTATCTTAAGGTTCGAAACGTACTCATAAACAAGAGCCAGATTGTCATTAATAAGCTTTTTCTCCGCTTCCTTCACTGCAAAGGCCACGAGGCGCTGCTCATTATCCTTTAATACATCCGCCGCCCTGCTCTTATTACGTATGAGATTGGCGTAAAAAAATGCCATCCTTTCATCTCCGGCACTGGCACCGATACTGAAGTACATGAGTATCGGCTCCGGCAGCAGCTCCTCCATGTCCAGAGGTGCGGAATTCAAATAGCACTCATAGAGCCTCGTGATCTTCAGACCATATCTCACTCCGGCTTCATACCACCTGAAGTCGTCGGATCTTCTCTTCCTCTCTCCCCGCTCCCTTATCATCATGGAGCATATTTCTTCCAGCAGTTCAACGGAGCCGAATTTATTGTAATAGGCCTTCAATACCTCCAGGAGTATGTATGAATAACCGTTATAGCCGTAACTCATGGAAATAAGAGCGGACACGAAGGATTCATAGTAGATATGGTGCTTTACGCCCCAGTGAAGAGCGTAAACCTCCGCCATGCTGTTTATCCTCCTCATTTCCTTTCTCTCCGTCATCCCCCGCAGTATCTCGGAATAGAGAAAAGGGCTTCTGACCCCAAGTGAAAACTGGCGTAAAAGAAGGTCAAGCCTTTTTTCCGTATTCTCCAGTTCCTCGTCCATGTATATCAAAAGCCACAGAAGAAAGGGGGATGCGGGAGACGCGGAAAAGAGCCTCCTTATATCCTTTGAATTTTCCCTGGCATAGACTCCGTCCTTCTTATG
>CADBTX010000345.1 GCA_902797705.1 uncultured Lachnospiraceae bacterium
AACGGATCCGGTCGCTATATATGATTCTCTTACCTACATTCCGATAAATGACAGAGCTTCCGCCCATACGATAGAAATGATCTTTATCCCCGAAGGGATATTTGCAGGAGCGATCCTTTCGCTTGCCGGGATCATCATTTTTGCTTTTATCTTTTTCAGAGAAGAAAAGTGGACACGTGAAAGGATAATAAAGACCGTAAAGACAGCAATGATAATAGTCATCATTGTTTCGCTAGGGCTGGTCCTTGCTGATGATGTAAGAAGAAGGGGAACGGACAAAAACACCCTTATGTATGCCGACATCGGGAATATGAGGATCAGCATTTTTTCTTCCGATGACGGGTATTATCTTTTTCTTCCGGGATATGCGGATGAAAAAGACATTAAGTATTCCAAAGAGGCGTTAAAGCATGAAATAAATGTTCTAAGATCGGACAACATGTACACTGTTTATTTAACAACGAGATCGGGATCGCTGGATAAGATTTATGCCGACAAGGAATATAAGGAAACCGGAAAGATAAAGATCATGGATCCTGAGGGTAATGTAACCCTTGACACAGGCCTTAAGTATCTTAAAGGAAGGGGCAATTATTCCTGGAATAACTGGGAAAAGAAACCTTTTTCCATAAGACTTAAAGACGGTGATTCGATATCGGAACTTTCATCGGAAAGCACTTATGCTCTTATCGCAAATGCCTCGGATGACACTCTGATAAGAAATGAGATAGCAAGGCAGCTGGAGATCCGTGCGGGAGTACCTTATGCTAAATGCGGGATATTTACGGATCTTTATATAAACGGGGATTACATGGGAAATTATTACCTTTGTGATTCAATAGGAATTGCATCCGATAAGATCGACATAAGAGACCTGGAAGGCATCAACAATATGCTTCGACAGGGTAAGGAACCGGCCAAAGGGGATGTGTATGAAACACTTGAATTAAAGGGCTGGAATATTCCCGAGACCGGAGAGGATATTACAGGAGGATACCTTCTTGAGAGAGAATTTCCGGACAGATATCATCTGGAATACGGGATGATAGGCAGCGGATTTTCAACTCCGGAAGATGAGCATTTCATAGTTGTGTCACCGGAGAAGTGCAGTGTTGATGAGATAAACTATATCTCAGGATTTGTGATCGATGTCGAAAAGGCATTGATGGATCCCGACGGTATCAATTCGGAAACAGGGTTGGGATATCAGGATTATATAGATTTAGATTCGTTTGCGGATAAATATCTGGTGGAGGAGACTGTCAAGAATTACGACGGAGGTGTCAGCAGCGCGTTTTATTTTAAAGATTCTGACCTTACTGACAGTCGTCTTCATGCGGGTCCCGGATGGGATTATGATATGAGCCTGGGGAATTATCTTGAATGGATGCAGGATCTCATAGGAGACGAGAGCGGTTTTACAAAACTTGCTCTTTCCGAAGAATCCAGTGTGTGGTTTGCCGAGCTGATCAAAAAGCCCGAATTCATGGAAAAAGTAAGATCCGACTACAGGGAAAAAGTACGTCCGTATCTTCTGGAACTTGAAGGAGGCGTTATCAATGATTATGACAGCCTGCTTTCTTCATCAGCGGCAATGGACAGCATCAGATGGCATAAAATGTATTCTGAACAGGGGATCACTATGGGAAATAGTGAAAACTACAGTGAACTGATAAGTTTTATTTCGTTGAGACGTGAGTTTCTGGACGGAGAATGGCTGGACTGATGGATTATCGAATAGAGAATAAATACTTTGTATATGAAGATGAGATAGCATTTTTAAAGAACAGGCTTAAAGAGATCATGCAGATCGATCCCCACAGCGAGGATGGCGCATATCTCGTAAGGAGTCTTTATTTTGATGACATGGATGATAATGCATATCGAAAGATAGCTGCGGGAGTGGATCAAAGGAGCAAGTTCAGGATAAGGACATATAATAACGATGATTCCCATATCCTTCTTGAGGAAAAGAGCAAAAGAAAAGGATTCACTCATAAGGAATCTGCCCTTATAAGTAAAGACACTGTAAAAGAAATGATAGGCAGCGACAGTATTTTTAATACTTCCAAAGCAGCCTGTGCTCTTAAAGACAGAGATGATTTTCTTTTTAAGAGATTATATTGTAATATGAATACAATGCTCCTTCATCCGGTGACGATAGTCGAGTATGAAAGAGCAGCGTATATTGAAAAGGCGGGTAATGTCAGGATAACCTTTGATACCAATATCATGGGTTCATGCGAATTTGACAGGATGTTTGATCATACCCTTACCGGCAGGGCGGCTTTGGATGGAGATATGCATGTTTTGGAGATAAAATATGATGAGTTTTTGCCGGATGAGATAGCAGGAGTTTTGGGAGGTCTGGGTCTTTCAAGGAGCAGCTGTTCAAAATATGCCCTTTGCATGGAAAGGATGGGAATCGATATATGAGTTTCAGGGATGCGATAGAAAACAATCTGGTAAACGGGTTTTCGGGCGCCGATATCACGGTGGCTGAGATTCTGCTCACCCTCGGGATCGCGTTCATCATTGCGCTTTATATTTTTGCGGTCTACAGGGTGATAACAAAAAATGCTTTTTATTCAAAGGATTTTAATATTTCCATAGTCGCCATGGCGATAGTTACAGCCGGGATAATACTTGCCATGCAAAGCAGTCTGGTCATATCTCTTGGTATGGTCGGCGCTCTTTCCATAGTCAGGTTCCGTACTGCGATAAAGGAACCCATGGATCGGCTGTTTCTTTTCTGGTCTATAGGAACGGGAATAATCTGCGGAGCAGGGCTATACAAGATAGCCATCATACTTGCGGTCTGTGTGACCTTTGCCATAGCACTGCTGAAGGTCATACCCGAAACAAGGACCGGAAGGATGCTGTTTGTCGGTGCGGGATCAAAGCTGAAAACGGAGGACATAAAAAATGCGGTCGCACCCTACGGAAAGATAGTATCCATCAGATCCGTAAATGTCACGTCTTCGGGGACAAACAGTGTTTTTGAAGTCAGGGTCACTGACGCTGACGGGATGTTAGCTTCGCTGAAGGGACTTGAGGGTGTAGATACGGTATCTCTCGTCTCACACGATGGGGAATTCAGAGGATAGATGAAAAAAAAGATCCTGTTTTTCATAATGGTATGCTTGACCGGGGCCGCTGCTTTGACAGGGGCTCTTTTGTGTGAAAAGATGAGTGACCGCAGAAACAGAAGGATGGATATGGAGTATACAGATGAGATGCTGCTTGAGCTTCCGTATTTTGAAATAGTGGCTGTAAAGGAAGAGAACAGGGGACTTCCCTGTGATCTGTGCAGCTACAGTCTGGGAGACGGTTACATACATCTCCTGCTTCCCCAAGGTATTAATGAGAAAGCTGTCACGGTATATTTCAGGGATATGGATGGAAATTATCTTGCCAGAAGAGTTTATGATATGACAAAGAGGGTTATGATCGGGAATTGGGAGGTGGTGCTCGATCATCATGTTCTTCCCGTTATGTATTTTGAGACAGAGGACCATGAGACATACGACAGCATGAACGCATCAGAGACCAAGGATATAATATGTGACGGGAGCATGCAGCTGTACGATGATAAAACAGAAGGTGTCTCATCCATTGCAGAAGCCAGTCTTCAGGGCAGAGGAAATGAAAGCTGGGGCAGCAACAGGAAGAAATCATATACCCTCAGACTTAAAAAGGCACAGGATCTCCTTGGAATGGGAAAAAACAAAAACTGGAATCTTGTCGGAAACGCGTATGACAATTCCCTGATCAAAAATCTGACGTTCAATGAAATTTCCGAAAAAGCGGGGATAGATTTCCAGCCCGGGATGCAAAACATAAATCTCTATGTTGACGGAATCTATGAGGGAGTATATACCCTCACCACAAAGGTCAGTGTCGACAAAAACAGGGTGGATCTTGAACCGGGAGACTATTTTTTCAAGATGGATCCTCCCGTGGCGCTGCAGCCTTTGAGATATGAGTCAAACACCTGGTTTGAGGACGGACTGCCGTATCCGACAGCGGATCTGAGGTTTCCCGAAAATGCCACACCCGCCATGCAGAGTGAGGCCTTATCGATACTGCAGACATTTATAGATACCGTTGAGGATCCGTCTTCTGAAAGCCTTTCCGGGGTGTGCGATATAGATTCGCTTGCAAGGTATTACTGGATAGAGGAGGCATCCATGAATTTTGATGCCTGGCAGAGAAGCGTATATATGTATTACAGAAGATCGGACAGAAGGATCCATATGGGACCGGTCTGGGATATGGACCGGGCTTTGGGATCTCCCTATGACAAGGAGGGAATGCTGTTTGATACTCCCGAGGGCTTCAGGGTCAGGAATGCCGGATGGTATACTTCTCTTTTTGAAAACGAAGAGTTCAGGGCGGCTGTAAATGATGTGTATTTCAACGGAGGTATCAGGGAGGTTCTCTTTGACGGGATCTCGGAATTTGAGGATAATAAAAACGCCATGGGTGATGACGGGGATCTGAACTTTGTCCTCTTTGGACATGCAAACGACGTAGGGGCTCCGGATATTTTTTCGGAAGCCGGTGATTATGCCTCCTACTGCAGTATGATGACTGACTTTTACAGAAAGAGGGTTGAATGGATAGACAAAACGATGAGGGAAGAAAAAAAGTGAAAATGAAGGAACGGAGGAGGCTTTGGAGTATTGCCGGACTGATCCTGGTGATACTGATCTCGACGGGGATCGCAGTTTATCACGGGTATTACAAGGAATATCTATATGAGGATGAGGTCCTTTCCTATACTCTTTCAAACAGCAGGAACGGCGGATACTTCAGACTTGAAGCCGGGAAATGGTATGAGGGGGATGATCTCTATGCCTATACCTTTGTAGAAAAGGGACACGGATTTGACTGGAAAAATACGGTCAGAAACCAGCAGATGGATACACATCCGCCTGTATATGCCCTGCTCCTTCACGCAGTATGCTCCTTTGGTCCGGGACATTTTTCCAAGTGGTTCGGGATAGGATTAAACATAGTATGCTATGCGGCTGTGATAGTTTTGCTGTATTTGACTGTGCTTGAGCTTTTTCCGGACAGACCGGGTGCTGCCCTTTTTGTCTGTCTGACCTTCGGGCTGACTGCCGGGATCATATCGCTTG
>CADBTX010000346.1 GCA_902797705.1 uncultured Lachnospiraceae bacterium
GGGAATGGGTTATGAAAAGTATCTTAAGGAGCATTCATCGGGGCGGAACATGGACCCGGATGACCTCTTAAAGGTGGCGGAGGAGGTAAAGCTCCGCTCAAAACCCTTCAGATCCTTTCACGAGTGGAAGGAGGCTATTGTGGCATGACTATGGATCAAACTGACTTCACCCACTGACTTCAAAAAGGCTGAGCTGTTTATATTTTTCGGGAATGTCCGCAATATGGTGAAAACATTTATCCGGATCTGAGATAATTCCCTTATCCCGGCAGATCGTGTGAAAGATCCTCATTAGTTTCTCTCTGTCGGGACTTGGTATGTTGTATGAATTCCCGTATTCTTTTGCGTAACGTTCCTTCAGCCCGGGGAAATGCCGGTCAAGGGCAGCATAATAATACTCCCTGTCCCCTTCCCTTAGTGTCAGCCCCATATCATAGCAGACTATGCCTTTTACTCCCACACGGACACACTCCTTAAGGATCGAAGTGATGTTTTCTTCAGTATCATTTATATAGGGAAGGATCGGAGTAAGCCAGACATAGACGGGAATCCCTCTTTCCTGCAGCTTTTCCAGGACTTCTATACGTCTTTTTGTATTACATACATTTGGCTCTAATATCTTACAGAGTTCATCATCATAAGTGGTAAGTGTCATCTGCACGGCGCACTTTGCGGATCTGTTGATCTCATCTATCAGATCGATGTCTCTTAAGACCAGGTCTGATTTTGTGAGGACTGAGCCCCCAAAACCGTATTTTAATATGATCTCAAGGCATTTCCTCGTAAGCTTAAGATCCTTTTCGCAGGGCTGATATGGATCGGACATGGCGCCTGTCCCTATCATACACCTGCTCCTTTTTGATCTCAGGGCTGATTCCAGAAGTTCCGGCGCATTCTGTTTTACCTCTATATCTTCAAAAGGATGAGTGAAATGATAGCACCGGCTTCGACTGTCACAGTAGATACAGCCGTGGGAGCAGCCCCGGTAGATATTCATCCCCCGGAACCTGCCGTTTCCTGTCAATATTCCCTTTGCGTTCACAAAATGCATTTTTTAACCTGCCACAAAATATCTTTAAGAGTGTTTAAATAGACCCAATGGCGTTACGTTAATTGCTTACCCTCATCCGTCAGCTTCGCTGACACCTTACCCATACTATATGCTTTTGCTGTGCGGTTGGCAATTTCCGGCTCTCCGGTTGGCAATGCCATTCAGAAAGTCAATCACAGAACCGTCCCCTGATTGCTTCCAGCCTCCGGAAAAGTATGGTATTATACTTATCAGGGTTGGGGAGAACATAGAAAACGGGGATCACAAAAAAACTGTCCCTGCTAAAGCGCAGCAAAGAGAGGAGAGCATTTTGAGTTTTTCAGAGATCATAGAGACTATTGACGGATTTTTATGGGGATGGCCGCTTATCGTCCTGCTTTTCGGTACCCATCTGTTTATGACGGCAAGGACCGGATTTGTTCAGAAGGACATATTTAAGGCCATAAGGCTTTCGGTTACGAAGGATCCGGATGTGGAGGGCGATGTGTCCCAGTTCGGTGCCCTTACAACGGCGCTGTCATCTACCATAGGGACAGGAAACATAATAGGCGTCGGTACGGCCATAGCCATGGGAGGTCCGGGTTCGGTGTTCTGGATGTGGCTTACAGGTATCTTCGGCATAGCCACAAAGTATTCGGAAACCTTAATAGCAATAAAGTACAGGGTAAAGAGTGAAGACGGTTCCATGCTGGGCGGTGCCATGTACGCTCTTGACAGGGGATTAAATAAAAAGTGGCTGGGCATTGCCTTTTCATCCCTGGCGGCCATCTGTGCCTTCGGAATAGGGTGCATGGTGCAGGCAAATGCGGTGGTTACCAATGCGAGACAGAATTTCGCCTCGGATGAGAATTCCGGCAGGATAATGACTTACGTCACTGCAGTGATTCTCTGCGTGGTGGTGGGACTTGTTATAATCGGCGGGATCAAATCCATTACCAGGGTATCTGAGATGCTGGTTCCCTTTATGGCAGCCTTCTATGTGATCGGTTGCATTATCATCCTTTCGATGAATGCGGATGTTCTGGGGGAGACCGTGATGACCATTGTTACGTCGGCTTTGAGCCCCAGAGCTGCCGGAGGCGGCTTTGTGGGAAGTACGGTAGCAACTGCCTGCAGATACGGATTTGCCAGAGGA
>CADBTX010000347.1 GCA_902797705.1 uncultured Lachnospiraceae bacterium
GCCAGTATGAAGATAATATATTCCGGCGGCTCCTCCAGAGTCTTTAAGATGGCATTAAAAGCTCCGACAGACAGCATATGCACTTCGTCTATGATATAGACCCTGTACTCTGCGTCTGTCGGGCGGTACTGTACTTCTTCCCTTATCTCACGGATACTGTCAACACCGTTATTGCTGGCTGCGTCTATCTCCACCACGTTCATGGAAGCATTTGCCTTAATGGCCTTGCAGCTAACGCATTCTCCGCAGGGACTGCCGTCCTCTTTACGGTTCCGGCAATTCACCGCCTTTGCAAACAGCTTTGCCACGGAGGTCTTTCCCGTACCTCTTGTGCCCGTAAAGAGATATGCATGTCCTATGCGGTTATTCTTTATCTGATTCTTGAGTGTTGTAACTATGGTATCCTGCCCCTTTACCTCATCAAAGGAATCGGGGCGGAATTTTCTGTATAATGCCTGGTACAAATCAGATGGTTTCCTTAGTCTCCGAAGCTGATGCCCAGCATCTTTGCTTCCTTGATTATGGCGGCATCGGGATCAAGCTTCTTTAATTTTCCGGCTACATCCTGAAGGGGAACCTTTACTATCTCCCTGTCCTTATAGCCTACCATGAACCCGTACTCACCCTTGAGGATAAGTTTTCCGGCCTCGGCACCGAGACGTGAAGCAAATACTCTGTCGTACGGGCAGGGGCTTCCGCCGCGCTGCATGTGTCCGGGAACCGTTACGCGGACTTCCTGTCCGGTCTTTTTCTGTATATCTGCAGCCACCTCATAGGATACGGAGGGATGTACCAGATTTTCCAGCTTCTTCTTGTATTCCTTCTTGCTGAGCTTCGCATCCTTCTTGCTTATGGCACCCTCGGCCACAGCAATGATGGTAAACTTGGATCCTCTTTCCTTCCTCTTATTGATGGCTTCCACAACCTTGTCTATATCATAGGGGATCTCGGGGATGAGGATGATATCCGCTCCGCTGGCCATTCCGGCGTTGAGTGTAAGGAATCCAACCTTATGTCCCATTACCTCTATTATGAATACCCTTCCGTGGGAATCCGCGGTGGTATGTATGCTGTCGATCACATTGGTGGCAATATCCACGGCGCTCTGGAATCCGAAGGTCATGTCCGTGCCCCAGAGATCGTTGTCAATGGTCTTGGGGAGGGTTACGATGTTCAGTCCCTCTTCCCTTAAAAGATTTGCCGTCTTATGAGTTCCGTTTCCGCCCAGGATAACAAGGCAGTCAAGGTTAAGCTTGTAATAGTTGTGCTTCATGGCTTCAACCTTGTCCAGTCCGTTCTCGTCCGGCTCCCTTATGGTCTTAAAAGGCGTCCTGCTGGATCCGAGGATGGTGCCGCCTCTGGTAAGGATCCCGGAAAAATCATTTCCGTCAAGCATCCTGTAGTCCCCGTAGATAAGGCCGTGGTATCCGTTCAGAAATCCGAAGACTTCCATCTGTTCACCACTGGTAGCCATGGACTTAACAACCCCTCTCATGGCCGCGTTGAGCGCCTGGCAGTCACCGCCGCTGGTCAGCATACCGATTCTTCTCATAGCATGTACCTCCTTATTAGTGAAAGCCACGACATGACAACTTCTTTGCGAAGTCGCGGCCAACCCACCGTAGAGCCTTCATGGAAAGCCCTGCTGCACAATACACATCCCCTGCCGGAAGGTCAGGAACCAATGCCATTGGTCCGGAACCTTCCGGCTGATTAAGGATCAGCTCATGATCCTCGAGCGGAGGAGAAGGGATTTGAACCCTTGCGCCGTGTTACCGACCTACTGGTGTTCGAAGCCAGACCCTTCAGCCTCTTGGGTACTCCTCCAAGTACTAAGAATTATAAAGCCTTAAGGAATGTAACGTCAAGCGGAGAAAAGAACCGCGGTCCCCGGGCCGTGATAAGCACCGTTTATCACAAATGATAGAAAGGAGCAAATTTTCAAGATGACTGTTCCCAACTATAATTTGCCATTATTGACAGAGGAAAATCATGAGGAGCAGAAAAGGGCAATGTCAGAAACCGCTATTTCACTGTCACAGGTGGGAATGAAATATATAAATGCGGGAAAGGAAGAACGAACAGTACTGGATAACGTATCCCTTGAAATAAAGAAGGGAGAATTTGTTTCCTTCCTTGGCCCCTCCGGCTGTGGAAAGACAACACTGCTTAAGATCATCGCAGATCTTATTCGTCCCACCTCCGGAAATGTCACGGTCTCCGGAC
>CADBTX010000348.1 GCA_902797705.1 uncultured Lachnospiraceae bacterium
ATAAATACCTGTATCTCGGTTTCCTTAAGATCCTTTCCCTTTCCTCCGCAGGCAGTAAGTGACAGCATCAAAACCCCCGCAATTAACAGTGACAATACCTTTTTTATTCTCGTTATTCTCGAAAACATATCACGCCTTCCTAAAAAAAAGCACCGCTGATCAGGCTCCGGTGCCAAGAGCACAATTTGGGAAATTACAATTGCTACAGTGCATACAATAGCCTCCGACCCCCATTCTGTCAAGGCTTTCCTTGCTTATGACATCTCCTGCCATGACCCTCGGCAGTATGAGATCAAATACCGTCCTTCCCTCAAACATGACACATCCCGGAAGTCCCATAATGGGTATCTCGTCATGCTCTCCCTTATACGCCAGCATGAACATGGCTCCTGGAAGCACAGGGAAACCGTAGCTCACCACCCTGTCGCTTGTCTGCCTGATGGCGTACGGCGTCTTGTCATCCGGATCCACGCTCATTCCCCCGGTGCAGATCACCATGTCGGCTCCCTTTTCCAGAACCTTTCTTATGCACTCCGTCTCCATCTCCGGATCATCGGAGCTTATCTCATGGGCAATGACCTCTCCTCCCAGTTCTTCTACCTTGGATACCACCACCGGTGTGAAGGTATCCTTTATCCTCCCGTGAAACACTTCATTTCCCGTGGTGATCACACCCACCTTCTTTTTCTTATAGGGCATGAGCGTAAAAAGAGGCTCCGGCCCCACAAGTTCTCTCACCTTATCCATCTTTTCCTTTTCGATCACCAGAGGGATTATCCTCATTCCGGCCACATGCTGTCCCGCTCTTACCGGGTAGTTATTCCGCACAGAGGCTATCATCATCTGCCCGAAGGAATTCACCCTGTAAAGCCTCTCGGCATCTACTTTTAAGAGCCCATCGCACCCGGCGATGAGCTCAACCTTTCCTTCCTTTATATCATCTGAGCGGGTAAGGTGTTCATTCCTGCACATATCGTAGAGAACAAGAGCCGCATCATTTTCATGCATTATGTTCTCATTCACTTCCCAGATATATACATGATCCTTTCCCACCGACAGAAGCTCCGGGATGTCCTCCTCCCTTATGATATGACCCTTTCTGAATACCGGTCCCTTGCTCTCACCCTTAACTATCCTTGTGATGTCGTGACAGAGCACCTGACCCACAGCATCCTCAGTCCTTATGAGTTTCATAGTATCTTCCTTCCCGCTGCGTATTTCCCTCTTATCTGCCTGTCATCCCCCAGGTAGATAAATCTCTCCAGCCTCTCTTCCGGAGTCATGTCAGCTCTCATGGTGGGGATTGACAGATCATCGAGAATTAGAGCATCGAATTCATAGCCCTCATCAAAGCTTCCCACCTTTCCGAAGAAAGCTCCTCCGCCCTTTGTGGCGATATAGAAGGCTTCCGGGAAAGAAAGGGCAGGCGTATCCCCGTCAAAAAGCCTGTTCCGCAGCTTCGATACCTGAATGGCGCATCTCACGCTGCTTATCATGGAAGTGGTGGAGCCTCCCGCCACATCCGTTGCAAGTCCCACATTCAGGCCCTTATCCAGATAGGCTTTCACCGGAGCCGCTCCGGATGACAGATTTATATTCGAATCCGGACTGTGGGCTATAAAGACCCCATTATCCTTAAGTATCTCCTGCTCCTCATCCCCTGACCAAACACAGTGGGCCATGATGCAGGGAATACCCTTTTTTATGATCCCCGCCTTTACATAACTGTCAGCATAGCAGGAAGTATCTCCTTCAAGCTCCTTAACCCATTCCACCTCCGAAAGGTTCTCGGAAAGATGGGACTGAACAGGGACAGCATACTGCTCAGCAAGAGAGGCCAGCTTAAGCATAAGCTCTCTGGAGCAGGAGGGCGTGAATCTGGGAGTTATTATGGGAAATGTATGGGAAAGGCCGGCCTTCTTTGCCTCACGAAGCCATTCCACGGTCTCATTAACGGAGTCCTCCGTGCTTTCAAGGTAATATGATGGAACATTCCTGTCCATATTTACCTTACCCACAAAGGTGCAAAGACCGGTTTCCTCCATTATTTCCATGAGCTTTAATGTGGCGCTCCTGTGACTTGTGGCAAAGATACAGGCCCTGGTGGTGGCCCCGCGCTTCAGTTCCTCTGCAAACATGGAATATGCTTTATCTGCGTACTCCGGATCCTTATATCTCTCCTCTTCGGGAAAGGTGTATTTTTCAAGCCAGGGAAGAAGCTCCATATCCATACCGCTTCCCCTGAACTGATACTGCGGCGCATGGATATGAAGATCTATGAGCCCCGGCACCGTAAGCATCCCACGGACATCCCTAATAGGCAGATCCCTGTACTCTTCCGGAAGTTCCCGGAAGATCCCCCGGGAACATCCCCCGGTACAGACAAGATATGAATCCGTGTATGAGATCAGTTCACTCTTATCCCTGCTGTAAACAAAGGTCCCGTAGAGAACAAAGTTTTCCTTTTTTACATTTTCCATCAAAAATCTATCTCTTTTCCCAGTCTTCTGTACATGGTCTTTTTAACTGCCCTTAATATGTTCTCATATCCTGTGCAGCGGCAGAGATGACCGGACAAAAGTTTCTTTAGCTCGTCATCGGTGTAAAGTTTCTTAGCATTCAGTATCTCCACCGCGGTCATTATAAATCCCGGTGTGCAGAAACCGCACTGAATGGCGCTCTCGTCAATAAAGGCCTGCTGGATATCGGAGAGCTCTCCGTCCGGAGACATAAGTCCCTCAAGGGTCAGGATGTCCTTTCCCTCAGCCCATACCGCAAGATATATACATGAATTAAATGCTTCTCCGTTAATAAGTACATTGCAGGCGCCGCACTCTCCCACCTCACAGCCCTTCTTTACAGAAGTAAGGCTGTAGTCATTCCGGAGCATATCCGTTAAGGACGCCCTGACATCCACCATCTTTTCCACTTTTTTTCCGTTGATGGTACAGGAAACAAGCTTATACATTCCACTCATTTTATCTCACCTCCTGCGAGCTCCACCGACTTTATGAGAGCCCTCTTTGCCATCTCCACTGCGATATGCTGGCGGAAGGCCTTGCTCGCTCTCCAGGAATCCCTGGGGTTGATCTCGTCTATCACTGCTTTTGAAAACTTTTCCGCAAGCTCCATGGTGGGAGCCTGTCCGTTAACTATCCCCTCTGCACCGGGGCAGCGCATGGGCACCGGTCCCGCCACTCCGTAGGCGATCCGGCAGCGTTCGACGGTCTTCTTATCCTGAGAGAGCCTTACATTCACGCTGCAGCCTAAGGTAGCGATCTCCATGGCGTTCCTTAAGCCGTACTTGATATAGTGTCCGCAGGTATTTTCGTAGCTCTCCTTCGGAATGATGATGGCAGTCTGTATCTCGTCCGGAGCGATATCCACCTGTCCCGCCTTAATATAGAATTCCTTTATGGGGAGCCTTCTGACCCCGTTGGAACCCGTAAGCTCAATGATGGCCTCGTAGGCGTGAAGCGTGGAAGCCGAGTCCGCACTTGTTACGCCGTTACAGGTATTCCCGCCTATGGTTCCGATGTTCCTTATCTGGGGGGATCCCACCTGATCCACTGCCTCACCCAGAACATTACAGTATTTCTGAATGAGGGGATCCCTGGTGATATGTGAAAAACTTGTAAGGGATCCGATCCGGAGATTCTCCTCTTCATCAAGACTCACTCCCCGAAGATCATCTATCATATAGATGGAGATAAGCTCTTTGCCGGCACGCTTTCCCTCTCTCATCTGCACCAGCACGTCAGATCCTCCGGCAATGATCTGTGCTTCCGGATGTTCTTTACGGAGCCTTATGGCATCTTCCACGCTTTCCGCTTCGTAAAGCGCCTTCATATCATACATAGCGATTCTCCTTTATCCTGAAAAATGATTCATTCTCTCCAGCTGTCCTTAATGAGTCCCGCCTTTGTAAACTCTGCAAAGAGCACATGGGGATTAAGGGGTGTATGGTCAATGGCCACTCCCGTAGCCTGCAATACCGCATTCCTTATGGCAGGTGCCCCTGAGCAGGCAGGAGGCTCTCCCAGGGCTTTGGTCCCGAAGGGTGATGTAGGCTCCGGATTCTCGATGAACTCTGCCTCCAGATGGGGGTGATCCATAATGGTAGAAAGCTTGTAATCCAGAAGATTTCCGTTAAGAGGCTTTCCTGTTTTTTCGTCAAAGATGAGCTGCTCGGAAAGGCCGAATCCGATGGCCATGGACATGCCGCCATGGACCTGGGCCTCTGCAAGGGCGGGATTTATCAGCTTTCCGCAGTCATGGACATTGACGATATTTTTCAATGTGACCTTGCACATGGGGATATCCACCTCCACCTCCGCAAAGGTACATCCGAAGGAATAGGCGTTATTCCTTATGGTATACGTGCTCTCGGCGGTGATATGCTCGCTGTGCACCGGATCATACTGAGCCGTCTTCGCCAGTTCCCCCAGGCTCATAAGGACTTCCTTGTCCTCTTTCCTTATGATGTTTCCGTCCACTATGTCAATGCATCCCGGAGACTGCCTCGTGAACTCACAGGCGTATTTAAGTATCTTTTCTCTTAAGAGATCCGCGGTCTGCCTTATGGAAAAGCCTGCCACATAGGTCTGCCTCGAAGCATAGGCTCCTAAACCCGTGGGAGTGATATCCGTATCCTGACAGGACTTTACATGCACATCCCTGTAGCTGTTAAGCCCCACGGCTTCAGCAACCATCTGGGCGTAGGCGGTATCTGCTCCCTGTCCTATCTCCGTCTCACCGCACTGGAAGGTCACGGTCCCGTCCAGATTAAGACTCATCCTGTTGGAAGAGGTCTCGAGGGAGATGGGATAGACCGCCGTATTATACCAGAAGGTGGCAACGCCTATGCCCCGGCGTATGTCGCCGGTCTCATTCTCATACTCTTTTCTCTTTCTTTCATAATCTATATATTCCGCGCCCTTTGCCATGCACTCCCGGTAGGAATCATAGTAGTTGGTGTTTCCGGAGAAATTGTCATGGAAGCCCTTGGGCATGATGTTCTTCTTACGGAATTCATAGGGGTCCATGCCTATTACCTTCGCGCAGTCATCTATATTTGACTCATCCGCAAAGCTTGCCTGCGGCATGCCGTAGCCCCTCATGGCTCCCGCCGCAGGACGGTTGGTGTATACGGTATATGCATCACACTCCATATTTTCGCAGGGGTAATGCTGGGGGAAGGATCCCATGGCCTTCGCCACGATGGAGTGTCCGTGGGATGCGTAAGCGCCCTGATTCGAGAAGCACTCCACCTTCCTTGCCACTATCGTTCCGTCTTTCCTTAAGTGGGTTACGATATGGAAGCGGATGGCGTGGCGCACACGGTTTGAAACAAAGGTCTCCTCTCTGGAGCAGTCAATCCGCACCATTCGTCCGCCGACCTCAGTGGAACACCATGCACACAGGGGTTCATACAGGGCGTCCTGCTTATTTCCGAAACCTCCGCCGATATAGGGCTTAATGATCTCGATATCTCCCCAGGGACGACCCAGAGCCTGTCCCACGATACGTCTTATGATATGGGGTATCTGGGTAGACGACACCACAACGACCCTGCCGTTCTCTTCATAGGCGTAGCAGCCGTGGTTCTCGATATGGCAGTGCTGGACAGTGGGGTTTTCATAAACCTTGTCCACCGTGATAAGTCCCGGTTCCTTTATGGCCCCGGCATAATCCCCCTTCCGTATCTGGGTGTGCTTTAATATATTATCGGGGCATTCCTCATGGAGCACCGGTGCCCCCTCTTTCATGGCTTCTTCCGCATCCAGTACAAAGGGAAGCTCCTCATACTCAACCTTTATAGCCCTGACTCCCTGGTTCGCGGAAACTTCATCCTCTGCGATGACCACCGCCACATCATCCCCGTAATATCTTACATGCTTATTAAGGAGATGCCTGTCTGCCGTATCCTGATGCCCCGGGTCCATGGACCAGGGGTGTCCCGCCGTGGGAAAAGGAATGTCCGGAACGTCAAAGCATGTAAGCACCTTTACCACCCCGGGGATAGCTTCCGCCGCCTCCTTATCCACCTTTTTAACCATGCCGTGAGCTATGTCGGCATGCTTGATCCTTACATAAAGCGCACCGGCCGGTATACGGTCTTCATAGTATTTTGTCCGTCCGCTGGCCTTGTCGTAGGCATCAACGCGGACCTCGCTCCTTCCAACCTTACTCATGTCCTGGATCCCGCTCCTTTCATCATCCTAAAATTTTGTTCCGAAATGATCCGGCCCTATGCCTGCCGGATCACCCTGTAACACCCCTGCCATATCCCGTAAGAACAATTGACAGCATACGTCAATAAATATATATTGATTCGGACGCCAATAACCTTTTCACGGTCTGCGAGGTAAAAATGCCCGGAAAACATCTGTCCCTCGGCTGTGTCGTAATGGCAGCCGGAAACTCCATACGCTTCGGTGCCAATAAGCTTCTCTCCGGATACGAAGGGAAGACTCTTATCGAGCGCTCTCTTGATGCTGTCCCGAAAGAAGATCTGAGCCTGGTCTGCGTCGTGACACAGTATGAGGAGATACGGAAACTGGCTTACCGCTACGGCTTCCTTGCCGTGGAGAATCACCGCCCGGAGGAGGGTGTCAGCCTCAGTGTCCGCCTCGGTACCGAAAGGATCATGGACAGCGTAGACGCCATCCTCTATATGGTATCCGACCAGCCCTTCTTAAGAAGAGAAAGCCTGAAGGGCCTCATCTCCTTCTTCCGGAGCCACCCCGAAAATATCATCGGCGCTTCCTGCAATGGAAAGCGCAGAAATCCCTGCATCTTTCCGAAGAAGCATTTTCCCGCCCTCTGTTCCCTTAAGGGAGACACCGGGGGAAGCAGCGTCATCCGTTCAAATATGGATGAACTCCTGCTCTTCGAAATGGAGGAAAGGGAACTTTCCGATGTGGACTCACCGGAGGATCTTCACCTCCTGACAAACTGACTCACTTCTTCCTGGAATAGGGAGTGCCCTCCAGCGGAAGTGTATATCGTCTCTTTCCGTCCCATCTGAAATATGCATCTGATATGGCCGGCGCAGTAGGTATTGAGGTGATCTCTCCAATGCCTATGGCTCCGTTTGCCTTGTCAAGTCCCGGCTTATCAACGACTATAGCCTTTACCTCCGGAACGTCAGGGGCACGGAAGAGTCCCAGAGTCCCGTATTTCCCGGTGGGCTTGCAGTTATCGTCTATGGGATACTGCTCCGTAAGTGCATAACCCATGGACATCACCACGCCGCCCTCTATCTGTCCTTCGCAGGAAAGAGGATTCACAGCCTTTCCCACATCATGGGCAGCGACCATCAATTTAACCTTTCCCGTTTCCTTATCAAGGACGCACATCTGGGTGGCATACCCGTAAGCCACATGGGATACGGGATTTGGTTTATCCGCTCCCAGAGGGTCGGTGGCCGCCAGATATTCTCCGTAAAATTCCTGTCCGATAAGATCCTTAAGGCTCTTTCCCTTCAAGGCCTCCACCAGCTTCTCACAGGCCCTTCTCACGGCCTCTCCAGTGATAAGGGTCTGTCTGGATCCTGAAGTATCTCCGGAATCGGGAGCGATCCAGGTATTGCTCCGTTCATATACTATGGATTCCGGGCCGATCCCCGCATTGGTGACCACCATCTGTGTCAGGACCGTTCCAAGGCCCTGTCCTATACAGGAAGCTCCGGAATAGATATGTACCTTTGCATCCTCTTCCACGATAAGCTTTGCCCTGCCCCAGTCCGGAAGGCCTACTCCCACTCCGGAATTCTTCATGGCAGATGCCAGACCCACGGGATCTCCATTCTTTACTGCCTCGTCAAAGTAGGGCTTTACCGCCTCAAGGGTCTCCACAAGTCCGGTTTCCGGCCCCACGATCTGTCCGTTTGGAAGCACTCCTCCGGGCTTTATGGCGTTTCTCATCCGTATCTCCCAGGGACTTATCCCCACCTTGTCCGCCATCATGTTGAGAAGTGTCTCGGTGGCAAAGCAGGTCTGGGTGACGCCAAAGCCCCGGAAGGCTCCCGCCGGGGGATTATTGGTATAGTAAGCCGTACCCTCTATCTCAAAATTCTCATAGGCGTAAGGTCCCGCCGCATGGGTACAGGCTCTCTCAAGCACCGGTCCACCAAGGGACGCAAAAGCCCCTGTATCGGAAATCACCTTTGCCTTAACCCCCTGGATCACGCCGTTCTCATCGCAGCCCATGGTGAAATCCATCCACATGGGATGCCTTTTAGGATGTATAAGTATAGACTCCTGCCTTGAAAGCTTTACCTTTACCGGAACACGGGAAACATACGCTATAAGGGCGGCATGATGCTGTACTGACATATCTTCCTTGCCGCCGAAGCCTCCTCCCACGAGCTGGTTTTCCACCTGACAGTGCTCATAGTCCACTCCCAGCATGGCAGCGCACTCATGCATGGTGGTATGGGAGCTCTGATCCGTGGTAAGGAGCTTTACTCCACCGTTATCAATGGGAAGCGCCACACAGCACTCCGGCTCAAGAAAAGCGTGTTCAGTCCAGGGAGTCTCAAAATGCCCGGTCAACACATATTTACTGTTCTTTATGGCCTCTTCCGCATTTCCTCTGGAAACGTGCTTAAAAGCCTGAACATTATCCTTATCGGTCTCAAATACTAAAGGCGCCCCTTCCGCAGCGGCCTCAAAGGGATCATGGACCGCAGGGAGAACCTCATATTCCACGTGCACCAGCTTCTTTGCCTTTTCCAGGGTCTCCAGATCCCTGGCGCACACAAGGGCCACGGAATCACCCAGATAATGGGTGATCTCACCCTCCGGGATAAGTGTCGGCTGGTCCTTCTTTATATGTCCCACGTAATTCTTTCCGGGGATATCCTTTGCGGTAAGAACGGAAACCACACCTGGCAGAGCCTCGGCCTCAGAGGTATCGATCTTTAATACACGGGCTCTCGGATATTCGCTCCTCACAGCGCTTCCGTAGCACATTCCATCCACATAGATATCATCAGGGAACTTACCGTAACCCTGAACCTTTTCCGCCACATCTATGCGCTGTACTCTCGATCCCACTTCAAAGTCATTCGCTCCCGGAGAAGGGATCTCTCCCTCCCGGAAGATCTTTGCCGCGAGTATTATGGCATCCACTATCTTTACATAACCGGTACAGCGGCAGATATTTCCGCGGATCGCAGCGGCAGCCTCTTCCCTTGTGGGATCGGGATTACTGTCTATAAGAGCCTTGGCACACATCACCATTCCCGGCGTACAGAAACCACACTGAACAGCCCCCGCTTCTCCGAAGGCGTAGGTGAATATCTCCTTTTCCCTGTCCGAAAGCCCCTCCACCGTGAGGATCTGCTTTCCATCCAGCTTGTCCGTCTGCTGGATACAGGCTCTCATCGGCTTTCCGTCGATAAGCACCGTACAGGTGCCGCAGGCTCCCTCGCTGCATCCATCCTTTACACTGGTGAGATGAAGGGTATCCCGAAGGAAACGTATCAGCTTCTGATTTTTATCCGATGTAACACTTTTACCATTAACAATAAAAACAGACATGTCCGCTCCCAAAAATTTTGTCAAAACCAAGACAATTTGTTTGGTTTATTTGTACATTATACCATAAAAGGGTTAAAAAACAATTGATCATCCGTCATTTTGTCAGAATCGTTATACAGGATAAAATATCACGGGGCAGCTTTCGACTATGATCACTCCCCATATCATTTAAAAGACAGAGAGAACACGTATCACCTGGGGATCCACGCCGGCTGAAAGAAGACTATGACTGATCTCCTCCTCATTTTCCGGCGGTGCGCTCCAGGCAAGACCGCATCCGGCGGATATCTCCCCGGGAAGGGGGATCAGTCTGCCGGATACGTTGTTGTTATGACAGTACTCCTCAAATGCCATTGCATCGTGAGTCGTATGAAATGCGATTATAAGACGCGGTCTTTTCCTGATCATTATTCCGGTCAGGGCCTTATTATGAGAGCGGCATTTGTCTCAGCTTCCACAATATCATACATATTGGATACTATGCCAACCTTAAGCTTTTCCTTCAGACCGTAGTAATCAAGGCAGGTTCCGCAGGTCATGACCGTGGCACCGGCATCGGAGAGATCCTTAAGATCACTTACGGTATCCGGATCCTCTGTGGTGAGGAAGGCGCCTCTGTTATAGCATATTACCTTATCAGGGATCCGATCCTGACTCTTAAGGGCAAAGATAAAGGCTTTCATGAGCTTTTTACCAAGAGCCTCGTCTCCGCTTCCCATGGTATCTCCGGAGATCACCACTACCCTTTCACCTCCCGAAGGTACAAGGCAGCTTATTTCCTCATCAGCTCCTGCCGCAGCCTCCACCTTTCCGGCCTCGACCTTTATACTGACCTCAAATTCCTTTTCTCCCTTTTTCTCATGAGACACCTCAAAGCCATACTTATTCCCGAGCCTTGTAAGGTTCTGCACAGCCGTATCGTTATCCACCTGTACTGTAAGGACACCGTCCTCACTAAAATCCGAAAGCGCCTTCTTTGCGTTTATAACCGGAAGGGGACAGGCCATTCCTCTGCAATCTATTGTTTTATCCAACTTACTCACTCCTTTCTGCTATATCCTTAACAGCATCCGCTGCTATTTCACACTCTTCAACCGTATTATAATACCCGAAGCTGAAACGTACAGCCCCCCGGGACTCTGTTCCAAGCGCCTTATGCATCAGGGGAGCGCAGTGGGCTCCGGCCCTTACGGCGATATCGTAATTAAATGACAGTTCATCCGCCACCACGGCAGAATCCAGGTCTCCTATATTTAGCGTGACTATGGGACAGCGCTCTTTAGGAGAAAAGTCACCGTAGACCCTGACAGAGGGAATATCCTTAACCCTGTCGTAAAAAAGCCTCATAAGCTTTATCTCATGCTCATGTATCTTACTGATACCCGTTTCATCGATAAACTCCATGGCGGCAAGGAGTCCCGCGATCCCGTGTCCGTTTAATGTCCCGGCTTCAAGCCTTGTTGGGTATTCCCGGGGCTGCTCTTTTAAGTATGACTGGACGCCGGTGCCTCCCGTCTTAAAGGGCCTCACATCAATATCTCCGCGGATGCAAAGCCCTCCGGTGCCCTGGGGTCCCATAAGGGACTTATGTCCCGTGAAACAGAGTATGGAAACCTTCGACTCCTCCATATCGATGCCGATACTGCCTCCTGTCTGTGAGGCATCGAGGATAAATAAAAGTCCGTGCCGTTCTGCCGTCTCCCCTATCCTTTTGATATCCAGAAGGTTCCCTGTCAGATTCGAGCCGTGGGTACAGACTATGGCCCGGGTTTCCGGTCGTATGGCCCTTTCAAAATCCTCATATTCCACGCAGCCTTTTTTATCCGCCTTGATAATGGACAGTTTCACCTGTCTTTCCTTTTCAAGCCTGTAGAGGGGCCGCAGAACGGAATTATGCTCAAGCTCCGTTGTGATCACATGATCACCCTCTCCTATGGTACCGCTTATGGCGATATTGAGAGCCTCCGTGGAATTATTTGTAAACACGGTCTGCTCCGGCCTTTTTGAATTAAATAAAGCCGCCGCCCTGCTCCTTGCCTTGTAGATCACCCTGTTGGAATCCAGACTGGATCCGTGGGCTCCCCTGGAAGCATTTCCAAGGGTAGTAAGGGCCTCCGTTACGGCCTTCACCACACACTCCGGCTTTCTCAGTGTAGTGGCTGCATTGTCCAAGTAGATCATTTAACAGTACCTGTCTCTCTTTGGTTTCAGTTCATTCTGAAGGGAGGCGATGTCATAATACGCCGCCTTTGTTTCTTCTATCACGGCTCTCGCTCTCTCTATCCACTCCGGAGTCACAAGAAGGGAAACCCCGCAGCCCGCATTGACCCTTATGGAAGCCGGAGCCGGCGCTATACGGTTTTCAACGCCGGCCCGGTCCAAAAGATCATGAAGTGCCAGAGCCTGTTCATAATTCTCAAAGAGAATGTAGTAACGCATGATTATGAATTAAGCATCTCCACAAAGGCCTCGATACGGGTCCGAAGCTGTCCGGAATCGGAATCCTCATAGTCCGTCTCAAGTGAAAGAACGGGGATACCCTCCTTCTTAAGGGCCTCGGATACGTTCTTTTTCTCGATGTCATAGAGTCCGCAGAACTTAAGGCTGCAGTCAATGACTCCGTCTGCCTTGTATTCCCTGGCGAGACGGATGATATCCTCGATACGTCCGGGATTCGGTGTAAAGCAGGCGCAGTTATTCTTCATATACCTTTCCGAAAGAGCCATAAAGAGGCCATCCAGAGTATCTGCGCTTCCGTCTACCAGATTCTCGAAATAGCGGGTTCCGGTACACATCTCTTCGCAGACAACAGCCGCGCCGCTGGTCTCGATGATATTGTGCAGCTTCCAGTTCGGAACCGCCAGAGGAGTTCCGGTAACAAGTATCCTCTTTGTTCCCTCCTTCACTACAGATACGCCGTTCTTTATCCTCTCTTCCAGCTCATCCGCAAGCTTGTTGCACATTTCAGCGCAGCGCACAGGATCGTCAAAGAAGGAGATCTGTGTCATGAGCAGAGTATCACGGCCGGAGATTGGAAGAGTCAGGGACTTCCTGGCGTCATAGACCCTCTTCATGGCCTTTCTCTTCTCATTGATGATGTTGATCGCCTCTTTAAGCTTTTCAACGCTGAGAGTGTTTCCGGTGATCTCCTCAGCCTTTTTGGCAAAGTCCGCGATCTCGTCCTTCCACTTCTCAATGTCCTTCTGACGCTTCATCTGAGGCACATCCATGATGATCATCGGCACGTCCTCACCCAGTATCTCATAGGCCTTCTTCTTTCCGTCACAGGTGGTCTCACCCACATAGACATCGGCTATCCTGAAGAAGGGACAGGTCCTTCCGAGACGTGCCCCTACGGAAGCCTTGATAAGAGGGCAGGTATTCTTCGGAAGCACAGCCTCTCCTCCCGGTACCCAGAACTGAGATCCCCCGCAGAGTCCGGTAACGATGCCGTTTAATGCGACAATGATCTCGTCCGGAACAAAAACACAGAAGGTTCCGAATACCTTCCGTCCTTTTTTCTGCTCCTCGATAAGCTCTGCGGGACGTATGCCGTGTACCTCAGAGATGACAAGATCCCAGAACTCCATTGCCTTGGGTCGGTTCTCCTGTGTCAGGAACACATCTCCCACTGCCGTTGGGAGCACCTGACAGAGATTGTCGTGAGACTCCAGATCCATTCCCAGATCCTTCCACATTTTTACATAATCAGCCATTTTTGATCCTCCATTATTTTATGATTCAGACGCCAAAAGTCACATTTTGATTAAA
>CADBTX010000349.1 GCA_902797705.1 uncultured Lachnospiraceae bacterium
GAGAACCGTCGATTATAGCCGTGCTCTTTTCGCCAAGGGCGTTATGGACGGCCGCAAGGGTGTTCTTAAAGAAAGAGAACACTATTAACTTCCGGCCCTGAAGTCCGGCATTCTCACAGATCTCTAGTATACGCTTCAGCTTTGATGAATTTTCAGGCGCCACATTCTTAAAGGATACCTGCCGCATGCCCATAAAGTCATCATTGCCCTTATCCACATTGTAGGCTTCCATCTCGGCCGGGGTCACGGGGCAGATCTCATCTTTTTGGATAAGCTCAGGCAGTTCCTTCAGCACGTCTTCCCGGACCCTTCTTAAGTATACGGGAGCGATCTTTTTACGGAAGCCTTCTCCGGACCAGCTGTCCTCGGTCATCTGTATCTTTCCCGCGATCTCTTTATTTAATATCCCGATCAGGTTTTTCATTTCCTCTATGCGGTTCTCCAGGGGAGTACCGGACATGAGGAGGACTCTTCCGGAGTGCTCCAGGAGCTCCCGGACGGCAATGGTCCTTTTGGCACCGGGATTCTTGATGTAGTGGGCTTCGTCCACCACCGTCATATCCGAGAAGAAGCTGTCGGGAAGAAGGTCACGGAATTTCGGCACAGCCTCATAATTCAAAACGGCGATACCGCCTTTATCCTGCCATTCAAGTGTGTTGTCGGAGGCCGCGGCGTCCCTGATGAGAAGGGGTTTAAGATCCGTAAAGGCCGTGATCTCTCTTACCCAGTTGATAAGAACGCTGGCAGGGCAGATCACGAGGAAACGCTTCTTTCCCTGATTTGCAAGGCACTGCAAGGCGGCAAGGGCCTGAACGGTCTTTCCGAGGCCCATTTCATCCCCGAGAAGGGTCTTTTCCTGATAGAGCGCATATTTGGTGCCGAAGGCCTGATAGGGACGGAGGGCGGTCTTAAAGCCCCTTAGATCCAGCTCGACTTCCTCGATCTTGGCCGCCAGTTCCTCGGGCACATCGCTTTTTATCCTGTCCCTTATCTCCGCGATCTCTCCTGCGGATGCGTATCTTGCGGACAGATCCTCAAGGGCAGCGTGGTAGAAGGCAGGCCGGGTAAGAAAATCCTGCCAGGCCTTATCCTGATCCGTGGAGAGGATATTTCTATAATCGCCGATAAGCCTGTCGGCTTCGGATAAAAAGCCGGAGGAATATAGAGCCTCTGTTTTTTCTGCGCCGGATACGGCTCTTTCCTTTTTTGCCCTTCCGGAGAAGATCCAGAAGAAGCTGTTCCCTATGGCGGAGGCCTCGCTCACTGCTGCGTCTATCCGGGCGTGGTAGCCTGAATACAGCTTCGCAGCACTCTTTCTTATTTCGGAGCTGTGGATCATCTTAAAGAGCGCGGAAACAGTACCTAAGGTTCCCGGGGTCTTTGCTTCTGCAGAGAGCCGGGCGGAAGTATTCTTATATACCGTATCCCTTATTTCCTCTATGGTCTTTCTTATGGTTCCGGCGCTTCCGGTGCCGATGCCTTTGATGCTGTCTATCTCTGAAAGGCTTAAGTTAAGGAGTTCAGCGATATTGGAGTAGCCGGCGTTACTTAAGGCAGAGACCCTTATGCCCTGCTTTTCCGCGTTTATGGCGCTTAAGGGGGTTTCTTTCAATACCTTGAGAGCGCTTTCGCTCCGAAGCTCTTTAAGAGAGTCCAGGGCGGCCTCTGAGAGCTGCTCCAGAGAGCCTGTTATCTCCTTAAGAGCGGAGTCTCTTTCTATAAGTTCCTGTTTTTCTTTTTTTACTTTTCCAAAATCCGGTTTTTTCATGAAAACGATTATACCACACGTAATGCTGAAATCTGAAGGAGAATATGGTATCCTATGAGTTGCGGGAGTTGAAATGCACCGGGCTTTTGGGGATCTTCGGGTACTTCAGCCGGTAAAAGGGGAAAAAGCAATTCAGGAGAGGTACGGAAGTGTATGAAGAAAATTAACAGGATCGTAAGTGCTTCAGGCAGCGAGTATATGACGGAATGCATCACCTTCATCGGGGATTCCCTGAAGAAGATGAATGTCTCCAACTCTTTAAGTCTTAGGGCGGAACTTCTGTCGGAGGAGATAATAACAGCCTTAGTGAACCACGGAGTTAAGGATCCGGAGATAGATATTTCCGTGAAGAAGCGCTTCGGTGATGTGTGCATCGATATTAAAGTTCCCGGGAGACAGATAGACACGGGACTCATAAAGAAGACCTGGGATCTGAACGCTGACGACAGGAATGCGGAAAAGGCCATAAGGGCCATCATCCTCAAGGCCCACGGTGCAAACCTGAAATATGAACATAATGACGGCTGCAACATGGTATCCATATCGGCGGGAAAGGCGGAGCGCTCCATGCTGATCCTCACGCTGCAGGCGCTGGTGCTTGGGGTGATACTGGGACTTGTTTCAAGGTTTATACTGCCCGGATGGTTTACGGATGGGATGTGCACATACATTCTGGATCCCATCAAGACCATGTTTATGAATGCTCTGAAGATCATTGTGGGTCCGGTGGTATTCTTTTCCATTGTTACCTGTATCGCACAGTTCAAGAATCTGTCGGAGCTTGGGCGGATGGGAGCGAAGGTGATGGGTATGTATCTTCTCACCACCGTTATTGCCGCGGTGTTATCTCTTGTATTGTCCTTTGCTTTCCAGCCAGGAACCTGGGGCGCTGCTCTTTCCACAGCTATGACGGAGGTGGTGGAGGTGGACACCAGCGCAGACACCTCGCTCCTCACCACGATAATCAATATCGTGCCGGACAATTTCCTGAAGCCCTTCCTGGAATCAGACACGCTGCAGCTCATATTCCTTGCAGTGGTCTGCGGCGTGGCTCTCGGGACCCTCGGAGACTTTTCCGAGAAGCTTTCAACTCTGTTTGAGGGAATGAATGAACTCTTTTTATCAATAACCACCATGTTTTCAAGGTTCATACCCCTAGCTGCCTTCTGCTCGGTGGTGCTGATGCTGGTGCAGCTTGGAACGGATACCATCATGTCCATTGTGGGTCTGTGCGGAACCTTCCTTCTCGGAATAGGCTGTATGATACTGGTGTACGGCGTGCTGGTGCTTCTTATCGCGAGGCTTAATCCCGTGACCTTCTATAAAAAGATCCGGGAGGGAATGCTCACAAGCTTTGCACTTTCATCCAGCAGCGCGGCCATGCCGGGGAATATGGTCATCTGCACGGAGAAACTCGGGATATCGCAAAAGCTTGTCAGTTTTTCCATTCCCCTGGGGGCTACAGTAAATATGGATGGCACCACCATTAACCTTATAATCGTTTCCCTGTTCCTTGCCAGGATGTACGGGGTAACGGTGTCCGGGCCGGTGCTGGCCTCCATGGTGCTGACTGTCATCATGCTCTCCCTCGGGGCTCCGGGAGTGCCGGGATCCGGTATCGTCTGTCTCGGAGTGTTACTTGAGCATATAGGTGTTCCCATCGAGGCCATCGGACTCATCATGGCCATTAATCCCTTCATGGATATGTTTGCGACCATGAACAACGTGACAGGGGATATGGCGGTCACCACTATCGTTGGTAAGACAGAGGGAGTGCTTGACCGGGAGATCTACGACAGTGTCTGAAGGGTAAATGACAGCTTCCCTGTCAGCCGTGAAAGTGGCGGTAAAGGGATATTTGTGTTAAAATGTCGAAAGTGCTTTTTGACGAAGCAAGGTTAAAAAGAGAGGGGTATCATAATGGATCAACTGCCGATTAGGATCAAATTGATTATGCTCAGCGTTATAGGGGCTTTGAGTGCGCTGGTGCTTGTGATCTTTGACATTATAAACAC
>CADBTX010000350.1 GCA_902797705.1 uncultured Lachnospiraceae bacterium
AGACTTTTCGTTATCAGCTAGCAGGGCTAGCTGGATTCGAACCAGCGCATACAGCAGTCAAAGTGCTGTGCCTTACCGCTTGGCGATAGCCCCAGACCATAAGGCCAGTCGAGGGTGGAATAAGGGACTCGAACCCTTGATCTCCAGAACCACAATCTGGCGCGCTAACCAACTGCGCCAATTCCACCATAATGCGAAAAATCGAGGAGTGTGCCCGCAGGGATTCGAACCCTGGACCTACGGCTTAGAAGGCCGTTGCTCTATCCAGCTGAGCTACGGACACATATACACAATACCGTGCCCAACCCTTGATTTCGCGAAAGCAAGTAGTATTTTACAACAAAACAACCTGCTTTGCAACAGAAAAAATGAGAATACTCATTTTCTTTTTACCCTCTCATATGTGTAGAGTGAAATGTCTTTATCAAATGAGACTTCCCTGAAATCCGTCCCCATGATACCGGTGAATACATCCGGAGTCCCTCCCATGACCTGGTACACATATATCCTGTCAGCGTCACGGAATCTGTCCGCCGTATCGCTGTCATCATTGGAGATCACGTGAATGTCAGAGCCGGCTTTACCGCGGCCGAAATAGTATTCCTCAAAACCGTCGGCGTTGGCCCGGTTGGCATTGATGGCTATAACGCTATGGCCGTTTTTCAGCCCCTCGTCATCCTTTACCGCCTCACTTACATTCCCGTAGGTATTGTCAAAGGGCGCCGACACCTCATCCTTTACGTCATGATAATAATTGGGAGCGCCTATGTAGACCACGAGAAAGATAAGTACTGTGCCGTAGGAAAGGAATTCGGAGATATCCAGTTTTTCCGAAAGTCTGTCCAGTATCTCCGACAGGACAAGGGCCACGGAAAGCAATGCCGCAGGCAGCACCGAGAGAAAGTATCTGAGGACAAATATCCCGGCCCTGGGGTTAATATGGGCACTGTAGATATAATCCCCCACCGCAAAGATAAGGGGCATGAAGGCCAGGCTGAAACGCACGAAGAGTACTTCCCAATCCTTTCCTCCATTTAAGGAGCTCCGGAGAAGCAGCAAAAATGCCGCGATCATTGCAACGATCAAAAGTATGAATACCGCCTCATCCTTACTCACGATATACAAAAGAGCCTTCGGAATGCTTTCAAAGGTGGGAGTCTTTGGCCAGAAATCGTTAAGATCCATGGTCCTCCTTGTGATCACAAGGATCATCCAGGGAAGAAGGGATATGCCGGCTATCAGGTATGAAATGATAAAGCTTTTCCCCACATATTTTCTTAAGAATAAAACCAGATCCGTGATGAAGAGATAAGCTATGGTCAGGCAGCCGAAATAGTGGGAATAGGCGAGTCCTGCCATTGCAAGCCCAAGGATGACAATGTTTTTAACCGACTCCTTTCCCGCCTCATTGAGCCTTACAAAATATCTCCAGAGCACCAGCGCCGTAAAGACCATCCAGAAAGCATGGACTCTGAAGGTAAGTCCGCACTTATGCATGATGACAGATGAGATACAGGTAAGGGCCGCCATCAGAAGGGCAGTCTTTTCATTCCGGTACTCCTTCGCAGCCTTTATCATGATGATGATAGAAAGGCTTGTGAGCAATACAGTTAAAAGCCTGAGCCAGCCTTCCCCGTAGGGCATAACACGATACCACAGGGCCGCGAGAAGCGGCCATAGGGGCAGATTTGTCACCTCACTGGTAAGATAGTAATCTATGATACTGCTCCAGGGATTCTTTTTTACAATGAAGCCGATCTGGCTTACCTCATCAAGAGACAGATACTGCCGTCCCATAAACCGAAGGGAGAATACGAGCTGAATAAGGATAAGAAGCCCTGAGATAATATAAAAATAGTATTTCTTCAAAAATTCCGAAATATAGTGACTCTGTTTCATGCTATTATCCTGTGTTTCGCCCTACTCCAGCTGTTCTCCGGCAGGAATATGGATGCTCTTATAGTGATCGCAGTAATTGCAGGCATCGGCGTAATCAAGGGTCAGGAATTTCCTGAATTCCTTCCTGAACTCCTTATCGCTTCTCTTTGCTCTTATGTCAAAACTGTCATGGCTTCCGTCCATGTAGCCCAGATCCGTAAGGGAAGCCGCCCTGGCGCAGGCGTACATCTTTCCGTTCAGAAGGGTCCTGCAATATCTGGAGGAATAGCATTTTTCGTATTCGATCCCGAGCTGTTCCTCTGATTTTTCCCGACACTCAAGCCCGCCGGGATCCGCCCAGTACTCCGATACCGATCTGGCACAGGGGATACCGTAGGCCTTGCAGACCTCCATCAGTTCTTCCGGCTTCTGGTTCTTTACTCCGTAATCGCTGATAACGATCTTTTTATTCTTAAGGGAGGCGATCAGCTTCAGGGTCTCCTCGGAGGGTATCACGGTTGCGTTGGTGGTGAAAGCCACACAGAGCACGTTATTAAACTTCTTAACTCCCTCTATCACCTTGTTCAGTTCCGGATAGATAAAGGGTTCTCCGCCGAGAAGCTCCAGCTTGATGCAGATATCCGTATGGGATAAAAGAGTTTCAATATCCTTCAGCACTGTCTCTGCAGGGATATGGTAGGGCTCCTTGTAGCAGGGCATAAGGTTATTGCACTTCGCGCACTTTAAGGAGCAGTAAGTGGTGAGCACCGTTACCGCCACGGGATAGGTCACCGCATTTGGCTTAATGAGATTCCACAGGAGCTTCAGGCAGCCAAAAAAGCTTTTCTTTCCCGGTATTACATATAAATATTCTCTGAAACTGGGCTTAAACACCCTTTTATAATATGACGCCATAGTCACCTCC
>CADBTX010000351.1 GCA_902797705.1 uncultured Lachnospiraceae bacterium
AAAAGTATTTTTAAGAAAAGCATACAACCTTGGAAAAAAGAGGATTTAAAAAAGATTTTTTTTTTATATGAGGGTGGAGAACCGGTCGGTACAGTGACGATTAAGGACAATAACAGTAGAACTGGGGATAAAGAAAGATGTTTTTGATGATAGGAATTTCGGACGGCAGGAAGGATTTCAATTATTCACAGTCGATCCTGTGCCGTTTTTGTGGGAAGTATGGCAGATATAATGTTTTTATGACCTATACGGTTTTGTTGCTTTTCTTTATCCCTTGTTTCAAATGGAATAAGCATTATTATGTCCAGACTTCCTGCTGTGGGAAGATATATGAGCTGGATCCCGAAATTGGAAGAAGGATAGCCAGAGGAGAGCAGGTAAATATATCTGACAGCGACCTGCAAGATGCGGGATACAGTAGTCAGCCGAAGCCTAAAACCTGTTCTTATTGCGGTTATTCGACCTATGAGGATTTCCAATATTGCCCCAAATGTGGAAGAGAGTTCTGATCAGAAAGGAACTGAGTCCTGAACAGTCCCGGTATCAGACAGAGAATATAAACCTGTATGAGATGATCGACTAGATACCAATATCCTTTGCAGTGTTATCCTGTCTTCGCTTTTAGAGGGAATGGGTGATGAAGAACTTGAAAAGAAAATTGACAATAGCATTTCTGGTCTCTGCCTGCTTCCTTTGTGGCTGCAGCAGATCAACAAAAGAACCGCACATAGAAGAAACCGGCACAACAAAAGAGGTGGTTGAATCAGAACCTGCTGAATTGCCGGAGGATCAAGGAGAAGGAATGCTTCCTGTAAACGACAGTAAAGACGGAATAGTGATCGATGATATACTGGAATGCAGGCATTTCATCGGGATGACTGCAGTAGAGGCAGGAATTCCGGATGAGGTGATAAAGAAGGAATCTTATGGGCTTCCCCGGACCTATGCTGACGGACAAATATTCGGATCAAAGGACTATGGGATAATATACTTCTCAGGTAACCAGGAGGGAGACACCGGACCAGTAGAGTCTCTTTGGATCCATGTAAAGGAGATTGGTTTTGAAAAATGCCGTGAGGAGCTGCAGAGTCTTTTCGGGGATCCTTCTTCTGAAGGTGAGGAACCATATGTTGAGTCCAACGGCGGGGCTGTTATGTGGGCTGATTTCAGTGAAGGAGGATATGACATCCGGCTTTCAAACGGCAGCGAGAGAGACTATTGTGAGATAAGCATTTCCCTTAAGAGTAGTGATGAAAACAAGGATTATGAAGAGGAGAGTTCAGCAATGATTGACAAAATCGAAGTATTTACCCAGAACAGCATAAGGATCAGAGACAGGAAGGGCACGATATATATTGACCCGTTCCAGATGAATGAAATACCTAATGATGCGGATTATCTCTTTATTACCCACGAGCACTATGATCATTATTCACCGGATGACATCAAAAAGGTGGTAGGTGATAATACGGTTCTGGTAATTCCTGAAAGTATGCAGGATAAGATCAGTGATATCTCCGGGCAGATGCGGCGCATAGTGACGGTAAAGCCCGGGATGTTCTATGAGGTTGACGGTCTTGAATTTGATACAGTCGCCGCTTACAACACCTTAAAGAATTACCACCCGAAGAGTGCGGAGTGGGTAGGATATATTCTCCGTCTGGATGATAAACGTATCTATATTGCCGGGGACACAGATGCTACGAAGGAAGCCAAGGCTGTAAAGTGCGATATCGCCCTTGTTCCAATAGGCGGAACCTTTACCATGAATGCAAAGCAGGCCGCAGGACTTATTAATGATATCAGACCTGAGTTTGCAATTCCTACACACTACGGTTCTGTTGTAGGCTCCCCGGAGGATGCAGAGGTCTTTAAGGAAAATGTTAAAGAGCCGGTTAAGGTTGAAGTGAAGATAAAACAGGAGAGTTTACGATAAGTGTGCCTTTAGAAAAGGCTGATCATAGAAATAATATTGATCATCGCCGGATCATTATTTTGATTGTATGGTTTAAGATCAGGAAGTAGTTACAGGGAGCTATGATATGGAATTCAAGTCTATTTTAATAGCAGATACAACGAGGGAAGAACGGGAAAGAATAGTTGCAGAGTCTATAGGAAATATCAATGGATCCTGTGACGGATGTATGGCCGGTCTCATAGATATGTATCAGGACTATATTGATGGGGCAAAAGAGATAAAAGATATCAACATGGAATTCAGGGCAAACTACGTATC
>CADBTX010000352.1 GCA_902797705.1 uncultured Lachnospiraceae bacterium
CTGTAACGATCACCCAGCCTTCGGGTACGGTATGCTTGCCGAAGACCTTATACTGCAGGAACTGAAGCATCGACGGATACAGTGTCTCCGATACGCAGTTGATCTCGTCTAAGAAAAGGATGCCTTCCTTAGTCCCGCTCTCTTCCATCGTATCGTAGACAGAAGCGATGATCTCACTCATGGTATATTCGGATACGCTGTAGGTCTTGCCGTCGTATTCCTTCTCTTTGATGAAGGGAAGACCGAGAGCAGACTGTCTGGTATGATGCGTCATCGAATAGGCAACGAAACCTATGCCCATTTCGGAAGCGATCTGTTCCATTATCGCGGTCTTTCCGATGCCGGGAGCACCGAGCATGAAGATGGGGCGCTGTCTTACGGTGGAGATGCAGTAATCGCCGTCCTCATCCTTCTTGAGATAAATACGCACCGTATCCTTTATCACCTGTTTAGCATTTGCTATATTCATTTCAGTTCATCCTCCTCAATCACTGCCTTCATGCTCCACGCGGGAGGAGCGGGGCGGGATGTGTCTTCGTTCAAAAATGCAAATATGACATCAAAGTCAGGTTTCTTCTCCGGGTATATCCCGTAACCGTCCGTAAAATAGATCAGGCCCTTAAGATCGTCGAATTCCCTTGCTTCCTGCAGGCTCTTTACATAATCGAACACAGGCCTGAAGTCCGTTGCGCCTCCGCCGACCAGCTTCATATTCCCAAGAAATCCTTCGAGCTGTGTTATGTCGGTGATCTTGTCGTCCCTGCCGACCTCCGCATCACACTGGATTATGTGTATATTGATCTTCCTGAAAAAACTCTCGCTTCTCTTCAGCAGGTCGAAGGTCTGTCTTATGAATTTCTTTACCGTCTCACCGCTGCAGGATGCGGATGTGTCTATCGCGATGACAAAATCCCTGATCCTCTTGTCCTCCCTGTATTCGAGAGGTTCTATCAGAGGCATATTATCGTATTTTTCCAGACCGTAGGTATAGTAGATATAATCGAATTCGTCATCACTGAGCCTTGTATGTTCTCCGGTGACCACGAAATGTTCAAGGATCCTCTTGTAATCATACTTGACTGCGGATCCTTCCAGAAGATTCTTCTCGAGCGATTCGCCGGATGACCCCTTCTTAGAAAAGCTCTTGATCTCGGCAAGCACCTGCCTCGATATCTTCTTCCACTCCTCTTCGGTCATCTGTATCTCCGGGGAAGAATCCGGTCTCCACAGTTCATGGTCATCCCGGGTGAAGGCTCTTTCATATTCCATCACTCTCGACGGCGTCAGCGGATTCTTTCGGAAGTATCTGTACAGGCTCTCCGCCGAAAGCCTGCCCACATCCTCCCTGAGAACCTTCAGCATTCCGGCGGTCGCAAGATCCGTATCGAGTTTTATGCAATCCTCATCAAGTTCCGAGATCACGTTTTCAACGGCTATGTCACAGGCAAGGTCCCACAGAACCCTGTCCGTCTTTTCCCCGGAGAACGGATGCGAAAAGATGTGATGCAGCAGGACATGGAAGATCATTCTTGCGGGAAGCTTAAAATCCTTCTGTGCGGCACGGATGATGCTTACGGGATCGTATATGAACAGACCGATCCCCGAATAGATGCCTCCGCATCCCGGGCGTGCCTCACTCTTAAGTTCCATAAGGCTCCTGTCCAGGAATCTGAATGACATCATTATCTCATCGCGGGCCAGCCCTATCACCTTGCCGGACAGGGCAAGGATCTCGCCGTTATCTGTTTTCTTCCCGTTATCATCCATACATTACCATACGGCACAGATTGCCGCTTTTCAAAAAAGGGAACGCTCCGTGCGTTCCCTTTGATTATATCATTTATATCATTTCCGGTCTTTCATGAACTTTTCTTCGAATTCCGGAACAGGTATGGGCTTGGAGAAATAGTATCCCTGAAAATTACGGCATCCGCACTCTTCAAGGAATTCCTTCTGTTCCTCGGTCTCAACCCCCTCCGTTATTACCGAAAGGCCTATCTCGATCGCCATATTAATGACATTCGAAAGGATCAGCGTGGACTTAAGGTATGTATCGGCGTCCTTGATCTCGCGAAGGAAGAGCATATCAACCTTAAGTACATCAACCGGAAGATTCTTAAGTGTATTGAGTGATGAGTATCCGCTTCCGAAGTCGTCCATTTCCACGATAAAACCATCCGTCCGCAGCTGTTTGATCGCGCCGAGAACGGCATCGGAATTACCGATCATTGCGGTCTCAGTTATCTCAAGACGCAGCTGTTCGGGTTTTATTCCGTACTTTCCGACATATCCCGTTATATCTCCGTATACATCAGTGAAGTAGAAATCCTTGGGGGATATGTTGACGGACAGATACATGTCCTCATATCCTTCTTCATTCCATCTTCCGAGGATCTTACACGCACTCTCCCACATATACCTGTCAACCTTGACTATAAGTCCGGTCTTTTCAAGAACACTTATGAACTTTCCGGGAGGAAGCATTCCCTTGGTCCTGTGATTCCATCTGATCAGGCACTCTCCGCCGTTTACCGTGCCGTCCGAAGATACCTGGGCCTGAATGAAAGGGATGATCTCCCCTGCCGCCATCGCATCATCAATGCTTCCGGCAACCATCTGATCCCATAGGATGGATTCGCGGACCGAATCGTCATAATAGGCTATGACCTTCTGCATATCGTTCTTGATGCCGTCTATCGCAAGGAAAGCCCTGTCAAAGACCATCTGGCTGGTAAGATCGGGAGCATCGACATTACATACGCCGACATGCATCGTGACCGGATACTTATAATCGCCCCTGTCTATGTAAAGAGACTTGCATATCCTAGTGAACATCACGGGATCGAAATCGTCCTTTTTAAGAAAGATACCGAACCTGTCTCCCGTGATACGGCCCACGATGCCTCCCGCACCCATCATTTCCGCAAGTTTGGAAGCAATATCCTTAAGGAGATCATCCGCCCTGTCGGTTCCGAAAACTTCGTTAATGCTCTTGAATCCGGTAATGTTCGTTAC
>CADBTX010000353.1 GCA_902797705.1 uncultured Lachnospiraceae bacterium
ATAAATACAGCTGCCAATGCCTGTTCTCTGCAGCGTCCGCAAAACAGAAAGGGAAATTTATGGGACAGCTCTATATGAATCACTTTTCAAAGATCGGGATCAGCGATGAAGCCGTCTCGGAGCGGATCGACCGCTGCTTTCAGACCATATTCTTCGATCCCGGGGAAAACTTTTTCCACGAGACGGATCCGGACAGCGCCTGCATGGTGGACACGGGAAATATCGACGCCAGGACCGAAGGCATGAGCTACGGCATGATGATGTGCGTGCAGATGGACCGGAAAGATCTGTTTGATAAACTGTGGAGGTTTTCCAAACGCTACATGTATCATGAACGCGGAAAGTACGAAGGCTATTTCGCCTGGTCCGTCGCTCTGAACGGAAAACACAACGCCGAAGGGCCTGCCCCGGACGGCGAGGAATATTTTGCCATGGCTCTGTTTTTTGCAGCAGCCCGCTGGGGAAACGGCGAAGGGATCTTTGACTACGATGCACAGGCAAGGGACATACTGCGTCACTGCCTCCATCAGGATGAACTGGTCCCGGGAGGAAGAGCTATGTGGGACAGGGATAATCATCTGATCCGCTTTGTTCCCGAAGCGGACTATTCCGATCCCAGCTATCATCTTCCGCATTTTTATCAGTTATTTGCCGAACGCGCCGATGAAAAGGACCGGACTTTCTGGAAACAGGCCGCGGAAGCAAGCCGCTCCTACATTGCACTGAGCGCTCACCCGGCGACCGGGATGTGCTCGGAATACGCCGAATATGACGGTACGCCCCGGCTGATGTTCCGTAAAAATTTCGCCTTCTATTCCGATGCGTACCGTGTGGCGAT
This sequence comes from uncultured Lachnospiraceae bacterium, assembly GCA_902797705.1. Lineage (GTDB taxonomy): Bacteria > Bacillota > Clostridia > Lachnospirales > Lachnospiraceae > NK4A144. Next base: position 839 of record CADBTX010000353.1, read on the forward strand.
GAACATCGCGCTGGATACGCTTTGGTTCGGCCGCCGCACGGAGACGGCTGCCGTCGCGACGCATCTGCAGGATTTCTTTTACGGGATCCCCGCAGAAAAATACATGGCGTATCAGCTCGATGGAACGCCTGCGGAAGAGCCTGCCATGCACCCGGTAGCGATCAGCGCCACCCTGGCAGCCGCATCCATTGCAAGCGACAGCCCCCATGCCGGCGAGTTCCTGCGCAGTTTCTGGGACACGCCGCTGCGCACGGGAAAGCGCCGCTATTACGATAACTGCCTTTATTTCTTCTGCCTCCTGATGCTGGGCGGGAGATACCGTATCTACTAATGATCCGGAGTTACTGTTCACAGCCGAATCACGCACTCACTGCGCGATTACGGCCCAAAACTTATAGCGCGAGATGAGTCCGTAAGTACTGATCTGTACTCTCGTTCCGGAAGCAGATATCCGGGACCGGCAGAGCCGCTAAGCCAGTTTAAAGATCCCTGCGCAGAGCTTCTCCAGGGATTTTTTATATATGATATAGCTGTTGATCACGGGCGTGTTGAAATCGATCAGTGGAACGCGTCTTAACTGTTTTTCCTTTATATAATGATCGGCCATATCTTCGGGAAGAAAGGTATAATTGTCCTGATGCAGCAGGTAGGGCACGATCTTCATGCAGTCGTCGATCTCCAGTTCAAACTGATGATATTTCGGAAACAGTTTCCGGATATACTGTCCCACATCCTGCAGTGCGAAATTGCACATCAGATATTTTTCTTCCAGCAACTGTTCTACTGTGATCCCTCTTTTGTATTTCTTATTTTCGATATCCGTCACCAGCACCAGCGTATCCTGCTTGTACAGCTCGCAGTGAATGGAATTCTTCCGAAGCGGCAGATAGGTAAAGACCACGTCCAGCATATCGTTCCGGATCTGCTCCAGCAGATGATCCGTAAGACCGATGGAGATCTTCAGATAATCCCCGGGATGTGTTTTCCTGTGTTTCAGGATCAGCTTTGCAAGATGCCCTTCATAGATGGAATCGGCACAGCCGATCCGCAGATAATGATCATATTTCTGCACCGAGGAAAGCTCCGCCAGCGACGTATCCGTCAGCTCGATCACTTTTTCCGCATATATACGGAATTTCTCTCCCTCCGGCGTGAGTTCCACGCTGCGGTTTGTCCTTTTAAATAAAGAAAAACCCAGCTCCTTCTCCAGTTCATGGATACGGTTTGTAACCGTGGACTGCGCCACAAAAAGCTGGTTGGCCGTCCTCGTATAGTTTTTCGTCTGGGCAAGCACCATAAAGGTTTTGATCGATCCGATCTCCATGCTCATATTCCTCCCGCTCATATTATAATTCGATTTTCGAATCGTAATTATTTGATTTATTCATTTTACAAATAATAATATATATGTTACAACTTGTAAATAATCAATCCGCCGTTATGTGGGAGGTCGTAAGATGCGCGATATCACTTTAAGCAGCAAAACCTATAAACTGGAACAGGATCCTTACAGCTACCGCTTGCAGGACGCCGATGAACCGGAGCTGTTCCGTGAGATGTTTCCCTATACGGAAACGCCCAAGATCGCGTTCAATTACAGACGTGTTCCGGAAAACATGCCGGAAGATATCTTTATCACGGATACGACTTTTCGTGACGGCCAGCAGTCCAGAACGCCTTATACTACGGAGCAGATGGTGCATATCTATAAACTGCTGCACGAACTGGGCGGTCCGAAGGGCATGATCCGCCAGACGGAATTTTTCGTATATTCGGAAAAGGACCGAAATGCTCTGGAGAAATGCATGGAACTCGGCTACCGTTTTCCCGAGATCACAACCTGGATCCGTGCGAACAGACAGGATTTTGAACTGGTGAGATCCATAGGGATCGAGGAAACCGGCATCCTGGTCAGCTGTTCCGATTACCATATCTATCACAAAATGGGTCTGACCAGAAAACAGGCTTTTGATAAGTATCTGGGCATCGTGAAAGAGTGTATCAGCGCCGGACTTCGTCCGAGATGTCATTTCGAGGATATCACACGGGCGGATTTTTACGGTTTCGTTGTCCCCTTTGCCGGCAGTCTGATGGAACTTTCGCGTGAGAGTAATGTACCGGTAAAGATCCGTGCCTGCGATACCATGGGCTATGGTGTGCCCTATCCGGGAGCTGCGCTTCCGAGAAGCGTATCCGGCATCATCTACGGCTTACAGCACTATGCCGACGTTCCGTCCGAAATGCTCGAATGGCATGGTCATAATGATTTTTATAAGGGCGTGGTCAATGCCACCACAGCCTGGATGTATGGCTGCAGTGCCGTGAACTGCTCTCTTCTGGGGATTGGTGAGCGCACCGGAAACGTTCCTCTGGAGGCCATGGTTTTTGAATACGCTTCCCTGAGAGGCAGCCTGAACGGGATGAATCCCAAGAAGATCACGGAGATTGCGGAATACATCCGCGATGTGACCGGCTATGACATCCCGCCCATGACGCCTTTTGTCGGTGAAAATTTCAACCTGACCCGCGCCGGAATCCATGCGGACGGTATGATGAAAGACCCGGAGATCTACAATATCTTCGATAC
>CADBTX010000354.1 GCA_902797705.1 uncultured Lachnospiraceae bacterium
CTGCCCGGCAGCTTATAAGCTGCCACCGGAATCTTAAAGTTCTCGTTCTCTTTATCCGGAGAAAAAGTCACCACTCCTTCGGAGGGATCCTGACAGGTAGAGACTAATGTGAAGTTTTCCAGAATGTCGATACCTACGACCAGCTGCTTAATATTCAAAACAATCCCTCTACGGTTCCGGATAATTTAATATACTGATCCATCAGATCATCAAGGCTGGGATCATCATTTACAGACTCGGACAGGAGCATGTCATTTATCATGTCATATCTGGATTCCGTCCGCCCGCTTCTCGTGATATCCCTTTCGATAACCCTGCTCTCTGTGATAACCCTGTCATCTTCACTTTCCTCCGTGATGAAGTACTGGAGCTTATCACCGTAAAACAGAACGAAATTCCCTGTATAGATCCCCTGATACATTTCGTCCATGTTTTCATCGGTATAATCGGGGTCCTCTGCTTCATCATCGGATATACAGTAGTGGATCAGAACGCGCTTTTCCGAGCCGGTCCTGTACTCCACAAAGGTCCTGTCATGATAGAGTGCCATCTCAGGCACCTGATCCCTGTATTCCCTGAAGAAATCAAATATCATTCCCTTACCCACCAGTTTTTTAACAAGCGGGGCAAGTAATTCCAGTGTCTTTTCATTCTTATCTTTTTCTGCGTATCTTCCGAGCAGAGCTAACGCAGCGATATCGCTTAATTCGCCGTCACGTTTGTATTTCCTCATTATCTCGTCAAATATCCTGTCATCCACGATATTATCATATACAAAATACTCGTGTGCGATATGGTCTAGAAATGCCTCTATCACCTTTTCTCTTCCGCCGTTCTCAATACAGCTTATAAGAATGTCATCCCGGTCTGAGGCGAAGGAATGGGAGAAAAGCATCTGGGACAGCATCCTCTCCTCTATCCTGACGGTATCTATGCCAAAGGATTTCGCGGCTTTCCAGATATCCCGGAGCTCTTTAATAGTCCCCTTATACTCGTTTGAAAGGTACTTGAGGATGTGTTCGTCGTATTTCCCTCTTTTCAGCGCATCAAAAGAGATGTTTAAAAGGCAGGGGTCTTCCGTATTTATACCCTCTGATATCATCCTGCTGGCAAGACGCACCAGTATCCCGGGATCCACGCCTTCAGAGCCGTATTCGCGGATAAGCTCATATACCTCCTTCAGCATGCCACGGGCCACAAAAAGACGTGCAAGCTCTGAACGCACCATTGAGGACACTTCCGAGATGTCCAGATCCTCTATGATCCTGTCCAGCTCATCAAATCTGTCCGTATCGGAATAATACCTTATAAGCGCAAAGATACATTCATCCCTGAGACTCCTCTCGATCTCATATGATGAAGCAAGGATCCTGACACTCGACTCGTTTACCTGATTTACCTGAATACTGTGCCTTCCGGAGCCGCAAACATAAAATGCCTGCCCCACCTGTTTCTGTATTCCGTATCTTATGGCCTTTATGAATTTGGAAGGGTTGAGAAGTACCCTGTCCTTTATGCCTTTTCTGGCAATGCTGCGCCGCATGTCATTGTATTCCAGGATAAGATCGTAATCCCCTCCGTAAAAACTGATGACAGCCCTTCCTCCGGTCACATTTCCGAAGTGTTCATTATTAAATCCGTTTTCCACGGAGACAACCATTCTCACCTGCGGATCATAAACAAATATCTCATGCCTGAATAACAACGGACTTATGGCGAGCATGAACCTGTTCTGGATATCTTTCAGATTAAGCAGGGCCACATATTCATAAATGATCTTTAAATTATCGCCTATCCTGCCGTTTTCCGCTTCTTTTACGGCAAAACCCGCGATACGCTGCTCATTGCTCTTTAATATTTCAGCCACTACCTCCATATCCTTATGCTTTATAAGATTCGCATACAGGAAAGCCATCCTCTCATTGCCAACTCCGGCACCTATACTGAAATACATGAGGATCGGCTCCGGCAGCAGCTCATCATAGTCATCGGGAATGGTATTCAGATATGACTCGTAGAGCCTCGTGATCTTAAGCCCATACCTTACACCTTCTTCAAACCAGCGGAAATCGTCCCCTCTCTTCTGCCTGCTGCTCCTCTCGCGTATAAGGGTCGTGCATACGGCTTCCAGAAGCTCCGGGGAATGATACTTTTCATAATAGCTTTTAAGGACATGGAGGAGTATGGGGGAATATCCCTTAAAACCATAGCTGATGGACAGCAGTGTGGAAATAAGGCTTTCATAATAAAGATCGTTTTTAACGCCCCAGTACAGCGCATATACTTCCGATATCCCGTTATTGCTGCTGCGTCCCTGCCTCTCCGTCATGGCAGCCAGTATCTCGATATAGATAAAAGGACTTCTGACCCCGAGAGAGAACTGTCTCTCCAGTATCTCCAGTCTGAAATCCGGATTTCCCTCCAGTTCCTCATCCAGATTGAATTTAAGCGACATTAAGAATGCCGAATCCGGATGATTGTTTAAGAGAACGGTGACCTCCTCTGCCTTGGTCCTGGTATGGGTCCTCTCTCTTTTCAGCATGGCTTCCAAATATTTAAGATATCCTTCAGCCTCATAGTGGATCTGTCCTAAAAGGGCTTCATTTCCTATCATGGAAAGCATAAGCTCCGCATCCCTCTCCCTCTTTTCCAGGAGGTAAACATGGGTATGCACAAGTCTCGGAAGAATGTCCCTTTCATCTGCCTCTGTCATCCTGTCGCATATTTCCGCGGTTTTATCACAATATGTGGCGAGGTCCATTCTCTTAAGGCGAAAGGCGATATAGAAGAGAAAAAGCTCTTTCACCATCTTCTGCCTCTTGAGCTTAGCTTTATTGCTTTCCATTTGGGATACGGTAGTTATATCCACATATACCGGGATCTTTATCTCCGAATTGAAGGTCTTAAGCATTATCATTCCGGAATTCTTCCCGGCGTGAAGCGCTTCCCTGTTAATGGTATAGGGAATAGATACGATATCTCCGTTAAAATCATGTTCACGGAACATATCCTGCTTTAAGCTTATAAAGCCTCCTGCTGCCGAAGCGGAAATCTTTATATATCCCCAGCCGCTCTTTCTGACCCTCAATTCCTTTAATCCGCTTATATCTTCCATACTGAGAAGATTGACCTCATCCGTCTCTGTAGTAAAGATAACGGGGGACTTCTTGTGAATGGCTATCAGGAATTCTTCAACATTTACCGCAGAACCGGGATACACTGAGAAAGCCTTATAGAGATTTCTGAATCTCTTGTCGGGCGAATTA
>CADBTX010000355.1 GCA_902797705.1 uncultured Lachnospiraceae bacterium
CCCTTGGGCATTGAGGACATCATATCCGGATCCACAACAGCGATATCAGGGATATCGTTAGGGTCAACGCAGACGAACTTCCTCTTCTTCTCCACATCGGTTATAACGTAGTTAATGGTAGACTCAGCGCCTGTGCCGCCGGTGGTGGGAACCGCAATGGTGAATACCGTGCGCTTCTTTGTGGGTGCAACGCCCTCAAGGGAACGGACATCTGCAAACTCGGGGTTATTGACTATGATACCTATTCCCTTACCGGTATCCATGGAGGAACCTCCTCCGATGGTGATCATGCAGTCCGCTCCGGAATTCTTAAATGCTTCGACTCCATGCTGTACATTCTCTATGGTGGGATTGGGCTTGATATCGGAATAGAGCTCGTAGCCTATGCCATTCTCGTCCAGAAGATCGGTAACCTTCTTCGTTACCCCGAACTTTACGAGATCCGGATCCGAAGCTACAAAGGCTTTCTTATACCCCCTGGATGTGATGAGACCGGGGATCTCCTTAATAGCGCCGTGTCCATGATACGAGATTCCGTTAAGCACAAAACGATTTACTGCCATTTCTTACCTCCTTGATGATCCGGAGCCTTCCGCTCCTTATCGATTTACAACGAACATAATGATTTTACTATATCTCCGATGCATCTTCAAGGATTCTTCGTGTTATTTTACAAAAGATCGCGCATCTTCATGGCGTTTTATGTAGACTATGCACATCTATGCTTCCGGCTTCTGTACTCTTTTTCGTAATTTTAACCGGAGCCGTGTCAGGGCATTATCCGTGGATTTTTCATCCCTTCTTAATACCTTTGCTATCTCTCCGTTCTTCATTCCGATGAGCCGGAGATCCAGTACTTCTTTTTCAAGGGGGCTCAATTCCTCTTCAATGGCCTCCATTATCTGCTCCAGGTTTTCCTGGGCGATCAACAGCTTCTCCGGGTCATTGTCGTCGCTGCTGAATACAGCGTCGCTGCTCTCGGGATTAGCTGCCTCCTCATCATAGATGGATATGAAATTATTAAGGGGAATATGCTTCTGCCGTCCCATATCACGTACGGCATTGTACAGACATCTGGTCACCACCAGATTGCAGAAGGTGGCAAGGCTCGCGTCCCGGCCCGGGTCATATTCCGAGATAGCCCGGTAGAGCCCTATCATCCCTTCCTGGATCAGATCTTCCTTATCTCCTCCAAGCATGAACATGGAGGAGGCCTTCATCTTTACGATATATTTATATCTTTCCAGCAGAACCTCACCGGCGTATTTATCGCCGTCCCTGTTCAGCGTAAAAAGCTCGTCATCCTCAAGTTTTTCGTATTCCGAGGTTTTCATTTATTTCCCGTTTCTTCTCTGCCGCACCACCTCAAAGGCCATGACTCCCGCTGCCACCGAAGCGTTAAGGGAATCTATGTCGCCGCAGGTGGGGATAGCCACTTTGAAATCACAGGTCTCTTTAATGAGCCTGCCCACTCCCTCTCCTTCGGAACCGATGACTATACCTATGGGACCCGTAAGATCCCTGTCAAAGAGGCATTCCCCCTCCATGTCCGCACAGGCAAACCAGAGGCCTCTTTCCTTTAATGCCTCAATGGTATTCCTGAGATTCGTGACCTTTACCACGGGAGTATAATTGATAGCTCCGGCGGAAGCCTTTGCCACCGCTGCCGTTAGCCCCACCGCCCTGTTTTTCGGAATTATGACCCCGTGGGCACCGGACATATTGGCTGTCCTTATGATGGCCCCCAGATTGTGGGGATCCACTATGTTATCCAATATAAAGATAAAGGGATCTTCGCCCTTTTTCCCGGCATTGCTGAAGATATCCTCCAGTTCTGCGTACTTATAGGCCGCGATGTAGGCGATGACCCCCTGATGCTTACCGGTGACGCTTATCTCGTCCAGCCTCTTCCTGTCCACATAATCTATGCGCAGGTCATGCTTTTTCGCTTCCCTCTTGATGGTCTGAACCGGCCCGTCATTGGAGCCGTCCAGTATAAATAGCCTGTCCACCGTCTTTCCCGACCGGAAAGCCTCTATCACTTCATTCCGCCCTTCAATGACGGATTCCTCAAATCTGCTCATCTTCGTTTATCTCTATGGCCCTTTTCAGGATCTCCTCGATCCTAGTTTTCTCTTCCTTCAGGTACAGATAGCCGATAAGGCACTCAAAACCCGTAGCCCTGTGGTAGCTTCTCGCGGAAGCATTCTTGGCGTGGGTGGCAGTCTGGGCGTTCTCTCCTCTTCGAAATATCTCCAGCTCCTCAGCTGTAAGCTCATCTCCCTCGATCAGAGCCATCACAGCCTTCTCCTGGGCATTTGCGCTGACAAAGCCCACTGTCTTCTTGTGGAGCCTGTTCACGTTGGTGTTTCCCTTCCTGACCACGTAATCCCTCATAAAGAGGGTATATACCGCATCGCCGAGAAAAGCCAGAGTCAGCGGGGAATAGGTCCTCAGTCTGCTCTCTTCCATTTCACTCCCTGTCTGGTATCCTCAAGGATGATGCCCTTTTTCAGAAGCTCATCCCTAATCTCGTCCGCTCTCTTAAAGTCCTTATTCTTTCTGGCTTCCTGCCTCTCATTGATGAGCGCCTCAATATCATCCTCCAGAAGTTCCTCCTTCTCCTCAACTATAAGGCCGAGGACAGAGGAGAGAGTAACGATCTCCTCCTTCATGAGTGATAATAACCCCTTTGAACTGTTTTCATCCGCTCCTGTATTTATATACTTCACGAGTTCAAAGATAACGGATACCGCGTCTGCTGTATTCAGGTCATCATCCATGGCCTCATCAAAACGTGCAGTGAATCCCTTTATCCTTTCCCTTTCTTCCTCATCCGCCTCTCCCCCGGGAGCCGTCTTCAGAAGGAAATCCAGCTTTGATACAGCAGTCTTTATCCTTGCAAGTCCCGCCTTTGCGGATTCCATAAGCTCTGCGGAGAAATTGAGGGGACTTCTGTAATGGGCCGAAAGCATGAAGAACCGGAGTACCTGCAGATCATATTTTTCAGAGATGTCCCGCACCGTGAAGAAATTATTCAGGGACTTGCTCATCTTTTCCCCGTCTATATTCAGGAAACCGTTATGCATCCAGTAGTGGGAAAACTCCACCTCATTGGCGGCCTCTGACTGGGCGATCTCATTCTCGTGATGGGGGAAGATAAGATCCTCTCCACCTGCATGGATATCAATGGTGGCGCCTATGTACTTCTTTGCCATGACGCAGCACTCCGTGTGCCACCCCGGTCTGCCGTCGCACCAGGGAGAAGTCCAGTAGGGTTCCCCTTCCTTCTTCGGCTTCCAGAGCACGAAGTCAAGATAGTCCTCCTTGCCCTCGTTTCCGCTGACCTTCAGCTCCCGTCCGTGGCCGGCCTCCAAGTCCTCGATATTCTTATGTGACAGCTTGCCGTACTCCTTAAATTTTCTGGTCCGGAAATATACGGTGCCGTCCTCTGCCTTATAGGCGTAGCCCTTTTCAATAAGCTGTCCTATAAGCTCTATCATGCCGTCTATCTCCTCGGTGGCCCTGGGATGCTTTGTGGCAGGCATGACATTTAAGCCCTCCATATCCTTCTTGCATTCCCGGATATATTTTTCGGAGATATCCTCGCTCTTTACTCCTTCTTCAATGGCTCTGTTTATTATCTTGTCGTCCACATCGGTAAAATTTGAAACGTAATTTACGTCATATCCCCTGTGGATCATGTAACGCCTGAAAGTATCGAATACTATCATGGGTCTGGCATTTCCGATATGTATGAGGTTATAGACCGTAGGGCCGCATACATACATGCCGAGATGCCCTTCCTTTATGGGCTTGAATTCTTCCTTCCTTCTTGTGAGGGTATTGTATATCTTCATCGCTCTCCGCCTTTACTCAGTCTGTCCACTTCTCTTCTCAGCTCCTTAACGGTATCCTTAAGGGTGAGGAGCTGATTCGTGATCTCCGAATCCGAATGCTTAAGTGTGTTGATATCGTCCTGTATCGGATCCGGCAGATGAACCTGATCCATGGTCTCTCTCGGTATCTCTCTGTTCTTACACTTCACTATCTTTCCGGGAACGCCTACAACCGTACAGTTCGGCGGTATCTCATTCAGCACCACCGAGCCGGCTCCTATCTTTGTATTCTCCCCTATGGTAAAGGAGCCCAGCACCTTTGCCCCTACGGAGACCATGACGTTGTTCTCCAGAGTGGGATGCCTCTTTCCCTTTTCCTTACCTGTTCCTCCCAGGGTCACTCCCTGATAGAGAGTCACATTATTTCCGATGACTGTGGTCTCCCCCACTACCACGCCGGAGCCATGGTCGATAAAGAAGCCTCTGCCGATCTTTGCACCGGGATGTATCTCTATCCCGGTCCTGTTCCTTGCGATCTGGGATATGAGCCTGGCGATAAAATAATGCTTCTTAAGGTAGAATCTGTGGGCTACCCTGTACATTAAAACAGCCCAGAAACTTGAATAGAGAAAGACCTCCCATTTATTGTGTATGGCCGGATCTCTCTCTCTTACAACCCTGATCTCTTCCTCTATATAATTTTTGATATAGTTAAAATCTTTTTTCACAATTCCTGCAGCATCCATTTTCCACACCCATATCCACGGCCTTCAAAAGGAGACACACCGCTTCGGCGGCAATGCCCTCCCCTCTTCCGGTAAATCCCAGCTTTTCTTCTGTGGTGGCTTTGATATTGACCTGATCAGGATCAAGTCCCAGGGCGTCAGCGATATTTTCCGCCATCCGGTCAATATACGGCCTCATCTTCGGCTTTTCGGCAATGATCGTGGCATCTATGTTTCCCACGAAATACCGTTCTTCTTCAAGGAGCTCACCCACCTTCTTAAGCAGCAGGACAGAGTCCGCATCCTTAAACTCATCGGAGGTATCCGGGAAGTGCTTCCCTATATCCCCAAGGGCCGCGGCTCCGAGGAGGGCATCCATTATGGCATGTATAAGGACATCCGCGTCCGAATGTCCTAAAAGTCCCTTCTCATAGGGGATATCTACTCCGCCAATAATGAGTTTTCTTCCCTCGACAAGCCTGTGAACATCATAGCCCATCCCGATCCGCATAACTTACTCCTGCACCAGATAGAGATACATCACATTCTGTCCGTTGGACTGGGTGGCATCATCACGCACATAACCGTATCTGAACTTTCTGTTTTCCGTAAGAGCCGATACGTCATTGCATCGTAATCCCTCCAGATTTGAGCCATCCTTGAACATGATATCCACGAAATAGTCACATACCATATCATTTGTATTCTTGTAGGTCTTCTTTACCATGAAATTCTTGAAGGCCAGATAATTTTCCTTGCCGTTATCCCAGAATGCCTCAAAGTCATGGGTGGACTCCACCACATAATCCTCTTTTTCCTCAGGGACCACGCCGTTTCCCATGGTATCAAAGGACTGGGAATCGGGATCATATCCTTCCAGTTCCGGCATCTCTGTGGAAGCCTCGGTTGAAGCCTCGGTGGATGCTTCCGTGGAAGCTTCCGTGGGAACAGCCTCTGAAGCCTCTTCTGTTCCGGCCGCCGTTTCCGCTGCCGCCGTCTCCGTTTCTGCTGTCGCAGCGGTGGCCTCAGCCATGGTCTCAGCATCCGGACCCTTATTCCCTATCTTAATATCTCCGTTCAATAAACTCTTCAGGGTAAAAATAAACACCAGCGCCACACAAAGACATACCAGTATTCCCCCTATCACTCTTCCTGCATTCATATGTTCATCCTGTCCTTATAAATCTTCAGTTCCCCTTCGGTACAAGGGTTCTTACATTGACCCCGTTTACTTCCACATGGTCATCCACAGCGATGACTATACACTGCCTGCCGTCCACCACTCTGGCTTCTATCCTGTCCACGAAATCCGGTTTGACCCTTATATCTATGTCAGGAGTAGAGATATTGAAGTTTTTGACTCCCTGGAGATTTGAAACCACTATCTCAGCGTCATCTCCGGCTATATCATCATAGTGCCGGTCAAAGTCCCTAAGCTTTTCCTCCGTGACACCGCTGTCCGCAAGGATCTTTTTCACCTCATTCTTCCCGATGACGAGAGGGTCGGGATCGTCCTTATTTTCCTCCACCATCTCACTTAAGGAGTCATGGATGTTCTTCATGACCTCCACATCCCCTTCATCACGGCAGACCGAGGAAACCAGCATATTGAAGGTATCCTTCTGATCCCCTGCTGAAAGAGGGGCGTCCGCCCCGAACATGTTATTTATGAGATCCGGCTGCAGTTCCTCGCTCTTCTTTGTATAATAAAGAACCGAGTGAATGTCGGCAGTCCTGTCGTTAAAGGCCGGAAAAAGAAAGGCCTTGTCCGGATCGTGAAGGACCCACTCCCTTGAAAGCTCTCCGATCCTGTTATTCTCCGGATCATAACCGAGCTCCCCGTCTCTTAATTCCACCGGACTCAAAAGGGTAAGAATAAAATCATATACATCCTCGGAGGCGTCCTCCTGTATCTCCCTGTCCTTACCCTTTCCCGGGATATCGTAAACCGCGTGCATGACTATGACGCAGTACTTTTCACCATTGTCGTAATTCGCGATGATCCGGTCGTAGAGCCTCTCCAGCGCATCATCATCCTCAAGGCCCGAATCCCTGATATCCAGCAGAAGCCCCTGCTTATCACCGTTTTCCTCGGCAAGGGGAAACTCCAGGTTTATAAGGTTTTTCCCAACAGTTCCGCTCAGGGCCTTCTTAAAGAATTTAAAATACTTATGCATCTCCTCCTCGGGAAGGGATCCGAAGGCATCCTTTGTACGGAACTTCTTCTCCTTTTCGTTTCCCACGTAGCAGATGCAGATATTATCAATGGTGTACCTGTCTATATCAAACTGTTTTTTTATCTCTGAAATCTCAAGCTTATTCATTACAATACCGCAATCTTGGAAACTTCGTAGTCCAGGATCTCCACAGTGTCCCTGGTCTTCTCCGCTTCCGCTACAACCTGTGCCGACTTCTCCCTGATATTATCGGTGCTCTGAGCTATCATATTGGTGCTCTCCGCTCCCGCCTGGGAGGCATCGCTGATCTCGTCTATGCTGCTCATGATACCCATTATCTGACCGTTAAGCTCGGAAGCCGTATTCGCAAAGCCGGAAACCAGGGAATCCATATACTGCAGATCCTCTCCGTACTGGGTAGTGGTGGCGCTGAAATCCTCCAGCATCTTTGCCACATCCGTTTCCACAAAATCAAGCAGTTTTCCGGAATCCTCGGAAAGATGTCCCACAGATCCCATGACTGCCTGGGTCACACTCTGTATCTTAACGACCGCGGACTTGCTCTGCTCCGCGAGGCTCCTTATCTCATCAGCCACAACTGCAAAGCCCCTTCCGGCTTCTCCTGCGCTGGCAGCCTCGATGGCCGCATTAAGTGCAAGGAGGTTGGTCTCATTTGTAATGGTCATTATGGACTCGGTGAGAAC